>JAGSHR010000076.1 GCA_029855985.1 Candidatus Njordarchaeota archaeon | reverse complement strand
GTCTCGTGGGCTCGGAGATGTGTATAAGAGACAGGTCGGGCGCTACTTCCAAAGAGACATTATTGTAACGGTCAATGGGGTCAAACAGGATGGTTTTAAATCCTCCCTTTTTCCCTGCTATTATGTCGTAGTGTGTATCCCCTATTACAACTGCTTCGCTGGGTTTTACCCCTAGTTTTTCAGCTGCTTTTAGAAAGGTTTCTGGGTCTGGTTTTCCGTTTTTAACTTGATCGGAACCCACGTATTCATCGATGTACTTTAGGAATCCGTAAGCCTCACCAATCTTTTCAATCATATGAGTTAGTAGCGAGGATCCTACCGCGGTTTTTATACCGTTAGCTTTTAGCCACTTTAAAGTTTCTATGACTCCAGGGAAGAGTCTTGCTTTTTTCTCATCCGCTACCAGTCGGAGCGCTTCTTCTGCCCAACGCTTCTTTATTTTTTGTATTTTCTCTTCGTCTTCTACTTTGAAGAATTCTCTTATTATGTCTTCTGGCTTCATTCCAACGAAATTTTTGATTTCTCTGATGTTACCAGTTAGCCCGAATTCTTTTGCAACTATTTCTGCGGCTTCTGCCATAATGTCTAATGTGTCTACTAGGGTTCCATCTACATCAAATATTACTGCTTTAATCAAAAGCATCACGTCCTAATAATCGTTCTGTGTTGTTTAATTTCAAATAAGTATACGCCACATTATATGTTAGGTTTTAATTTATAGTTAAAAATAGCTGAAAGAGAATAATGGAAAAAATTGTGTTATCACTTGGATAATTCTCAGTTGCACTTTTCTCCTTCTTTATATCGTGGGATTTTTGATAGATCGGCTATTTCGGAGCTTATTAGGAACGGGATGATCCCGTTTTCTATTGCCTCATCAATTTTTTCTTCGGGATCCTTCTCTGTGAATAACCTCACGCATTTTTCTTTATCACCAAGGTTGAGGGCTTTTAGCATTTTCTCTAGCATCCCTTTTGGGAATGAATAAACGAAAAGATGCCCTTCGAAAATACCGAATATTGGATCGAACACTATCATTATGCCCCTACCCCTCTTTTTTACTCTAACCATCTCGCTCTCTACCAGTTTCTCAGCTAGTTTTTCTTTTGCCTTCTCACTCTTCTCGTAAACCTTCGCGATTTGTACAAAGAGTTTTGGCATCGAGTAGGAGAGTAGTTCTCGGGACACGTCAAGTCTGAACCACCAAACGTCGTATGAGAAGAAGGACGGTCTCTTTGCTACTTCGCTTAGTTTCCCGACAAGGAGGTTTCTAATGTATAGCAGGTTGGGGTGATCATATATAACGTATGGTTTTTCCACACCACATTTTTCGTCATATAGGGGAACCGTATCAATGATCTTACCCTTCAAATCTGGATTCCTGTACGAGACAATCTGATTTATAACTTTCTCATCAACTTTTAGTCCCTTTATAAGAATGGCTGTTCCACCTTGAGAGTAATTTGATTCACCAAGTAAAACCATGATTTGTGGGTCCTCTGCGTTGGGTGGAAAGGCAAAAGGCTTGAAAACTAATCCATTAGAGAATAGGTAAACCTCGTATCCCTTCATAACAAAGTATCCAACTGCAAGCTTCAAGCCTTCCCCATAGTAACCCCTCATCCAACAATCCTTTGTGGATGCACCGACAAGAAACGCTTTCGCTTTAATTCCGCTACCATTATCAATAACCCACACTCCCTCCTCATCTATCCTTATGTCTACGTATGGCTCCCCTGTTTTCTCTTCTGATTCATCGAGGGCATTCTGTATCAATTCTCGTAGAGCCCGCATATCATCCAATTTCCTCTTTGAAATGTAACTTACAGTAATGTTAAGAGGCAGAACTCCTTCGAACTTCTTTATTTCGATTTCACTGATTTTCTTTTTGGCAAGTGTGTCCTCGAGGCTTACTCCTGTGTTCTCAACGAATGATTCCAAATCGACAACTAAACTCTTGTGAATGGGTTCCAATCCATACTTGGAAACATCCATGCACAATCACCAGATCCAAGAGTGCATCAAAGCAGAGAAAAAGTAAACCAAATAAAATTATTTTACATATAAGTCGGTTTAACTTAAAGAAAAGCAAATATTAAACGCTGTTAAAAGCAAAAAATTGTTAGAATTAAAAAAAGAGGATTATAAGTTATTTGGCCTTCCTTATGTAGTATATTATTCCGACGATCGCTAAGAGTGCTACCACAATAGCTAAGGCAATTGTTAAATCTAGACCAAGCCCTCCTTGTGTTGGTTGCCCACCTTGGCCTCCCTGGGAAGTTGGTGAAACAACGGTTATATACACTGTGCTTGTTGTTTGGTGTCCCGCTTCATCAGTAACTGTGAGAGTAACTACATATGTTCCTGGATTATCCGCTGAGAAGTTGTATGTTATTGGGCTGTCGCTTGACCATGTTCCACTTGCGACGGTTGATCCATTAACTTGTATTATGTATGTGGCTGGGAACCTGTCTTCCGCAGTCCATTCTAGTGTTATCGTTTCGCTTGTGTTAATTGTTAGGTTGTTTGGGCTGGATAGTATTGTTGGTGGTTCTGCAGGGTAAGCTGTTACTATAACTGTTTTTGTTGTTGTTAGTCCGGCTTTGTCGATTGCAACTATTGTTATATTATAGGTGCCAGGGCTTGTTATATATTGGTTTATTCTGAATAATACAACTTCACCACTTGTATAGGTGTTGTTCTCGATGATTGTGTCATTAATATATATGTAGTATCTATCAGGGTGATCGTCTGAAAGTATCCAGGTTATGTTACCCGCGCTCATGCCAATTTCGAACGTTGTGATACCTGTTATTGTCTCGTCTATTGTTGGTGCAACTCCTGGGGTTACAACTATGGTTACTCTGAATGTAACAGTGTTCCCATCGGCATCAATAACCTCTATGTCGATATTGTACGTACCAATACCACTAATGTAAGCACCAATGTTGAATGATAATGTGCCAGTTACGTTTCTTATGTAACCTGTCTCCACTATCGTTGTGTTTAATTTAACATTGTATTCATCCAGTAATGTATCACCAATAACTTGAACTGTTATGTTTTCGATGGGCATCCCATCCTCTAGAGTTATCATGGTGTTGTTAGCGATGAGGGTGTTACCATAGTAACCTGTTAGTGATGGTGCAGTTGATGCGAGTTTCTTAACTACTAGGATGGATATCGGTTTGTCCGTGTAGTTTGTTATATTCGCGTAAACGTGGGAATCGATGTATAAACCATAGATATCCGTGATGGATTTCCAGTCTAATGTTGTGTTAACGTAATAGTTGTCCATGTGCTCGACTGTGACCGTTGATGAATATGTTTCTGTACCATTATCTAACGCTAAAATTCCGGTTCCAATAGCGATTATTTCCTCCCATCCATTGGCAACTAGGGAATTCATTATAGTTATGTTGTTTTCTGGGTATATTGTATAGTAGATGTCAATGTAAATGTCTCCTTTAAATGTTAACCCAAAAATATCACCAAACAGTGTGTCGTTAGCATAAAGCCATGATCCCATAGATAAAGCAAGACGGGAAATGTTAGAAGCATAAACTTCTACATCCGACATCATTGCCATTGCCGAATCAGTTACCGTTACATTGCGAAGTGCTCCACTGACAAGAGCAAGAGAAAGCCAGTTCGCCGTGACATCAACCATTGTTACATTTGATCCGTAGACCATGAAGAATATTGAGGAAGTTCCCCTAATGTAAGCTGAACTGTTAACTATTGACACACTGGGAATCATTAGAGTCCCCATTGTCCAGTTAAACGTTAATAAGCTTCCAATTATCTGCAAGCTAGTTGTGTTAACGTCAATTAAATCCGCGGTGATGCCTAAGGGTGGAGATGATAGCATTATGCCGCTTATCTTTGAATGCATTAGGTCTAATAGGAAATTGCCCGTGTTATAGACATTCAAATTTTCACTTGTTAGGTTGAACGCAGTTAGTGACCCACCCAATGAGTAAATGTCCAATGCAGGAATAACCGACGAATCAACATTAATTGTTACTGAATCTTGTCCCGTTACTCCGTGGGGGAGGAAGTCAAATTCACCGGGTCTTACTCCGATAGTTGAATTAATTGCCGTGAGGGTTGAATAATCCATTATTGTCACTTCTGTGCTGAGGATAGATCTGATGACCTCTAATTCGGCATAGTTTTGTAAGGTTACGAGACTGTTTTGGTAAACACCAACTTTAGCTATGGTATCATTAATGGTTATTCGAGAGTGATCGAATCCCATTATTACAAGTAAACTCGCTAATGACGTGTCTAATACTGTGGCATTGGAGACATTGATTGTTGAGTTCTCAAAAGCGAAGAATGCAGTAGCATTTGAGTCTACCACTGTTATGTTTGAGGTACCGAATCCCGCGACACCGTATACCGTTGTGGTTATTGTTGTTGTGGAGTCCCATGCCACATAGGATCCGTCAAAGTTGTTCACGGTATTACTGTCAATGCTGGCTGTTCCATTAGTAACATAATAGGTATCCACCAATATTCCTATGGTAGAACTGTTCACTGTGATATTTGTCAAAACGGAGGCTAATAATCCGACTTGCGAATCGACAATTAAGACATTACCGTATCCCGCGATCATTACAGAGTTAACATCAGAAGCATTTATTATACCGTTTACGCTTATGCTCCTCGGATCCATACCAGGCTCGAGATGAACTATTACTCCATAATTTACCGTTGTATTATACAAGTTAAGGGTTGCATCTCCCAAGATATATACTGCTTCTATTGTTGAATTAGCAACTGTTAATTGTGAAGCCATGTAAATTTCTGGAACTGCATTACTTACCCTCGACGTTCCATCAACAATTAATCCCGAAGCATAGTTATTTCCTGTCCTGATTATTCCGTCTACTATCTCTACAGTTCCTCCCGCTATGTAAACATTATAACTAACCATATTAACATATGATGAAGTTCTAAGTGTTAAAATACTGTTCTCATCAACTGTCGCTCTACCATTAAGAGTAGTATTAACTAGCTTTACTGTGGAGGAATACAAGCTAAACGTCGAGAGATATGATGTATCCCCAATTAATGAATTGCTTAAGACGGCATTAGCGTTGTGCATTTCAACAAATAATGAACCAGTTAAATTGACTCTATTAATGTTTACGGTTCCATTAATGTTCCAGAAACCACTGATTGCTCCTGTTCCCGGAAGCGCGTATAAATCTTCTATGTTAACAGTGTGATTGTATGATGCCATATAGATCGAAAACGATGGCGATGAACCTTTAATATTATTATTTACCACTGAAACAGTATCCTTAATATCCATTGATGAGCTTGAAATGTCCAAGGATGTAATATTGTTACCTGTAACCAAAACGTTTGAACCCATTGCAGCGAGAATGCTAGCTGATAAGTCATCTGAATCTGTGATTGTTACGTTCGAGCTATAAGCCATGTTGAACATTAGGCTCCCAGTGATATTTTCAATTTGCACGTTGGAATAATAAGTCATTAAACCATAGTTTAAAGCAGAGTTCTTGACAATCAATTTTCCATTAACAGTTATTATCATATCATCTATGGTTGAAGTATCGATAACAAATTGTCCATCTAGTAAATAAGTGTATGTCAAATTGTATAGGTTAGTAATGCTTGAGGAGATGTTTACGAACGGATATGGTCCAATTGTCCCAGATGCCATTGACACAACATTATTGGTTATGTTTAGATCACCAATGTAAACATGTGCGGCGTAATAGTTCGTTATTTCGCTATTAAATAGCGTTGCTCTTTGCATTCCAAAATGGGTAAAGGTGTCCACAACCGTGTTATTGAGGACAATGGTAGTGTATGTGGGAACGTGTGTGCCCATTGATAAAATACTGCTAGTTGGATCCACATAGATTCTCTTAACATAACTATCCTCGAGATAGAGAGTACCATTGGAATTATAACGTATTGTTTCTATAGATGCAGGAGTATCTATTGTGACGTTATCAGCAAATAAGCTGGTGTATTCTTGTAAATTAAACGACAGGCTACTTGTGTTGAAAATTGAATTAGAGATTCTCATAATTGAGTAATCGCTTAAATAGACCGTTAGTGAAACCGTAGAGTTAAAGTCTGCATCATTAATCTCGATGAACGATTGGTCAGTTGAATAAAAGCTGGCGTACCCGTTGTTAGGATAAAAATTCAATGTATCTACGCGAACATATCCATTATCCGTTGTTGAGACTGTTAAATAGTAATTGTTACCCTCCACGTTAAAGTCGCGAAGTTGAACTTCAGAGTGCCCTTTTGAATATACGTAAATCGAGGGGTACAAAATTGAAGCAGTAGCATACAAATTAATTCCGTTTATTTCAATGGTTGAATGATCAAAAGCACCTACTTCTAAAATTGAAGCATTAATCCCACTAATCTGTATATTGGCGTTGTCAAGAGCTTTGATCACTAATGATCGCTCCAAGACCTCAACATTTAAATTATCGATTTGAAGCTGTGCGTTACCCATTGCTATAATATAAAAAGGATCGTTGAACGTACCGTCAACTACTAGGTTCTCTATGTAGATCCTAGCGTTGTCTTCCGCGATAATGGCTCTGTACATAGTGACATTTATTACTCGTGTTGTATACCAACCGTTGAACGTTAGTAGGGCCATCCCTTTATTATCTTCTAGATTTTTAATAGTTGTGCTTTTAGTATCAAGGAGATCGAATTCTAAGATCTGTGAGTTACCAGTGAACAAATTTACTGCTGCGATTTGACCAATAATGAGCGTGGCTATTAGAAATGCTTTTATGGCTTTACTTTTTCTCATATATTCAGCCTTTATAAAACCGTTTAGATGGGTTTGTTTAATTAGTTGTGTAAAAAAGAGTAAATTTAAAGATAATTTAAGCTAATTATCCGAATTTTAGTATATATAAAAAACCTTATAAGTATAAACATTTCTCGGAAAACATTAATAATTATTAGCCCGTTCTAGTATTCAGTCTTCCAATAATAAACCTACGAGTCCAGCTTTGGATAGAAAATACTACTGAAGAAATAATAAATACAAATAATTCTCGCAGTTCTAATAAATTTCAGGAATCCAAACATTTAAGTTATAGACTTTTTTATGATATACAAATTAACACGAATTCTTTTTCTGAAATAATCCTAGTGAAACGGTGTTAAAATATGTCAGTTTTGAACCTGGATCTCAAGAAAGTTGAAGAAAAGTTTGAGAAAATTAGGGGCGATTTGGAAAAATATTCGGCTAAAATGGATGAGGAAAACAGGATTCCTGAGGAGCTATTAGCAACGTTGAGAAGCGAGAAAATCTTTGGTTTGATGATCCCTGAGAAGTATGGTGGGTTAGGTTATTCAATTGCTGAAGCAGCTGTTTTCTCCAGATTTATAGGTAGATATAGTCCTGCACTTGCTCTATCAATAATGGTAAACTCTCAGGTAGCGGAGCTTCTTTACGATAATGAGACATATTTCGAGGATTACTTGAAGAAAATTGCTTCTGGAGAGTTCATCGGCGGCTTGGGTATAACGGAGGTTGGTGGAGGTTCCGACATTAACAGGATCAAAACTGTTTTTAAAATCAATGATGATAAAGCCATAGTTAATGGAGAAAAAAGCTTCTTAACAAACGGTTTGTACGCTGATGTATTCGCTTTACTAGGTAAAACCAGTGAGAATGAGTTTGTTCTAGGTATTGTGCCGAAAACCAGTGGAGTGGAGATTGTCAGAACTCTTGATCTTGTTGGTATGCGTGGTGCTGGGGTTGCAATTGTTAGATTCGATAATGTGGAAATTCCGAAAAAGAACATTGTGTATCTTGGGAAAACCGCTTTGGTGAAAACCTTGGAGATAATTAATAGGGGCAGAATCTTCACCGCGGCGTCATCGGTTGGAGTTGTTGAAGCCTTACTGGACAACATAATATCTTGGGTGCAGGAGCGAGAAGTCTTTGGAAAAAAGCTCAGTGATAATGATTATATTCAACAAGTTGTGGGGGACATTGCATCAGATATTGAAAGCGTTTGGGCTACGGTATTATTAGCTGGCTTGAGGATGGATAAGGGATTAGATGCTAGAAATCTGATTTCAGTGGCTAAACTTAATGGTGCTAAGGTTGCTATGAGAGCCGCTGTTATTTCTATGCAAATACTTGCTAGTCACGGTTATATTAGGGGCTCCCTTGTGGACAGGCTTTATAGGGACGCAAAAGCACTTGAAATCATGGAGGGAACCAATGAAGTGCAGAGAATGAACATATTCAAACAACTTCTCAGATCACACAAGAAGGGTAAACACCTAATTTCGATAGATTATTGAAAGCGAACCTTCACGCTGTAAACTATAATCCATGACCATGTTTTCAAAAACTTTTTATTTTTAATTTAGAGACCTATCTGATTGCTATTAGAGTGAGACTTTATCCAGTTTATTATCTTGTTTATTGATTCATATGCAACGTGGACTCCGTGCCCTCCTCCCTTTACGACGTAAATGTCTTTGTCGCCACCACCCCATCTCTCAAAGATTTCTTGGCTACCGCTTGGTTCAACAACTCCGTCCTCATCTCCATAAATCATTAACATGGGCTGGTTGCATTTTTCCACTAGTTCACCAACCATCTTAGTATACTTTCTAGCTTGAAGTAAGAACCTCGGTGAGTAAGTGTGAACATAGTGTGGGTCACCTATCTTTCTCTCTAGTTCTTCTCTATCCTTAGGATGCGGTATCCGTTCAGGTGGTGTTAAAGTGTCAACCATCACCTTTGAAGGGGTGAAAATTCCTCCCAACACTACTTTTAGAACCTTTTTGATGGGTAGTTTAAATCTTTGTCCCGTTTTGTATCCTGGCGCATGTAGGATTACTCCGTTAACATCCTTGAGGTTTCTGTAAGCCGCGTGGATAACTAGGGTTCCACCTAGGCTATGCCCCATAACGAATACCGGTAGGTTTACGTGTTTTTTCCTTAAATAATTGTAGAACTCGATGATATCGGATATGAACTTGTCAAAACTATCGATGTCCCCTGTTTTCCCATCAGATGGCGGATACCCTCTCAACACTAGTCTGTAGACTTTAATACCCTCCTTACCGAGTTTTTCAGCAAATTCATCTAGTTCGTTAGGGATACTTCCGGTTATCCCATGAACATGCAATAAAATATTTTCCGGGCTATCAATGGGGTACTCATAGTATCGAAGAGTCACTCCATCACTCGTAACAAATTCACCCAATTTACGCATACTCTTCACCTGCAGAAATCTCCATTATTATTATAAATTGCATTAAAATTAAATAACTAACCTTTTTGTGGCTTAAATGGTAATTAGGTAAAGAGATAGAAACGCTAATTGGACAACTAGGTAAAAGAATTATTAATACTATGTTTAATTGATGAAGTTGTGCTTTTAAAAAAGACTCAAGAAGAGTTTTAAGGGTTTTTTAGTGCTAATCGTGCATTTCTTCTATTATCTTTTCAACGAGTGGTCTTGGTATTTCTAGGTGTTTTGCGATTGAATCCGAATTTATGTTGGGGTGATTTGTTAAAATTGTTTTAACTGTTTTCTTTAGATAGTCTTCGAAGGTGTATGCATCGCTACTATTCCAGAATTTCTCAAATTCTTGCTTTAATAATCCGCTTAGAAGTCTTGATGGTATTTTGTAACCCTTTCTTGTTGGTTGGCCTCGCCCAGTTTTTTCGGGTAAGCCTATTATTGATATCTTATCATCTATAATCATTGTTCTCATTTCGTTTAGGATTAATCCTTGCATGAATTTTATTTCCGCGCCAGCTTCCTTGTACATGTACGCGACCTGAACTCTATCTTCCATCGCAGGAATAATGAATTTCACATTAACGCCTCTTTTAACGGCTCTCTTTATGACCTTTATTATCCTCGCGAGCCTCTCCCACTCCGAGTCGCTTTTTGGTTTTCGTCCTGAAACTATCGCTAAAACTTCCTTTCTAGCATCAAGGAACCCCTCTGTTACAATGTGAAAGTATTCTTCTGTTGAAAGCATTCTAGTTGTGTAAATCATTGACTCCAAAAGTTTTCTTCTTTCAGATTGCTCCCTTGTACTCAAATATAAGAGCACAATTGTCAGCAATAGGAGTATTGTCTCTGTTATTAAAAGTGCAAGCGTTAGGGTTTCCATTTTAACATCACCAAAACGCTGGTTTTATCTTTGTTTTAACTTAAGTTTTATCAGAATTGTACCGAGTAAGGTCACTATTAGAGTAAAAGTGGCGAGAATATACACAGTTAAATCATCAAGGGGGTTTTCGGCACCATCTGAGATCAATTCTAGGGGTTGAACGCCAGGAATAATATTTAATTCATCTAGTGCTCTATCACTTTTAGCGGCATAGGGTATGTAACCCTTACTTCTAGCCTTGTTTATGTAATCATCGATACGCTCTTTATTCTCCCCAACATAACCTGTCCCGTCATCAACGTAATCAACGGACAAAACGATTTTATCATGCTCTTTTATCAAATCCAAATACTGTATCCTCTCTTGCACATAACTTTCAGGGTTCGGTTGTAATCCATTATACCATAGGTCCTCAACGCCAATACCAGAAATCTTCTCTAAGTATGTGCCATTCTGATCGTAATCTATGATATTCTCACCGTTCTGAGGGATCACAAGAAAGTCCGGGTTTCCCGTTCGATTTCTACAGTAATCAGCGATACTGGCAACAAAATCAATCATTCGAGCAGCAGCTTCCTCCTCACTAATATGAAAACCCTCCCCGTTGTTAGGGTCACTCCAATACTCAAAGGAGTCAATCTTGTCAAGATAGACACCCATGAATCCCTGAGAAATAATCCTGTCTAAGTAGTTGAAAATTATTTTTTGCCAATCGCGATCCCAGTATTTCACTGGGTAATTACCGGGCCACTCTGGGTTTTCGTGGCCCAACCAACTTGGCGGATTAGTGAACCATGATTCATTCCAATAATAACGGTAGTCCTCGGCTTCACCAATACTAATATAAGCAACAGGGATGACCCCACTATCCTTAATTAATTCTATTTCTGAAATCGTGTATTCCCCGGCTTCACTTCCATCTCTAGAGTAATCAATTACTACTAAGTCAAAACTTGTGTTAGCTATTTGGCTTGGGTCAGCATTTTGAAGTTGGTAACCCCAACTAATTATAAGCAGATTATTAGAAGGTGCTCTAACAGTTGGGAGATTAATGCTTACGTACGCGATGACCATGAGCAAAATTATGGGTCCAATCCATGGTTTTCGAGCCGTAAGATCACCCCATTCACAGCAAAGAGAAAAAATTTAAAGGAATATTAAAAGATGTAGTGCTATAAAAAACTTAACCCAAAACGAAAAGTTTCAATTTTTAGGGAGCGCTTTCGAAGTGCCACGAGAATCAAATGGTTTGATTTGGCGTAATTTTTGCTTCCCATTCCCAATAAGGAAGAATCTCTACGCCCCTAATGGTTCTCTCCTTAAATGTAGTTCCCGTAATAATCTTGGATGGGATTTTGCCTATTTTTGTCCACGCTGACTTAATTGCGTCAAGCTCCCTACCTAACACTGTTGGGTCAGTTAAGTCATATGCGACCTGGATGAGTTCCACGGGTTTACCTTCACGGATAATTACGAAATCGACCTCTTTACCGTCAACAAGCATATAGTTAATATCCACTAGAGGGTTACTCCAATACCTCCTTTTCAACTCCACATAAACTAGATTCTCTAATAGGCGACCTTTATCAATATTAGTCATTAATGCAGAAATGTAACCGTTATCCAAAACGAACACTTTTCTAGGTAATTGTAGCTTAACCTTTGCTTTTGGAGAATAAACGTAGAGAGAGTCTGAAAAGAAAGCCTCCTCCGCTCTTGTTAGATAGTCAGATAAAGTATTTTTACCGACTTTATATCCCAGTGACTTCAAAATATTGTAGATCTTGGATATAGAAAAGAACTTAGAGTTGACCAGTAACCTCAAGAAATTTGAGAGCAACCTATAATTCCTTATCTCACCACGCGCAATATCCTTCACCATAACGGTTCTAAAGTAATCTTGGAGAATCTGCAACTTCTTGTATTCTGGAGCCAACACGACCTCGGGTAAACCACCATAAAATAGGTATTCATCAAACAAGATTTCTCTGTAATTAAATTTCGTGTATCCCTTAAACCGTAGGAAATCCATGAACCGCAAAGGTAAAACAAGCAAAGAAATAGTCCTACCAGCGAGTGCACTAGGCAACTGGTAACCAGCCAACTTGGACGTTGAACCCGTCACGATGAGACTATAGTTCGTGGAATCATATATTCTCCTCACCCATCTACTCCATTCTGGCATCCTTTGAATTTCATCTAGCAATAGTAGTGCATTCTCAGTTTTGGCCCTTTTGTTTATAACCGAGATTAAATCGGATAACACTATTTTTTCTTCCGGTATCCTTTCATCTTCGAAGTTCACGTAGAATATTGAGTTATTCGTTTCCCCGCTGAACATTCTAAATAATTGATACAAGTAGTAGGTTTTCCCAGAGCGTCTAGGACCAACAACAGTGATTATTTTCCTAGGTTCATTGATTAAGCCCCTTATGTTTACGTGTTTCCCCCGTTCAATTAGCTTAACATTCTGTATCCTGTTCATCCAACTGTCTAAAATGAATTCCAGTAGGTCCTCGTACATGATTATAATCTCCTTGACAGTTTCTTATAGTTGGACTTTATGCAGGGTTATCATATTTATACTATTGTTTTTTACAGAAAACAACTATATAAAAATAATTGTTTCTTATAGAAAACATTTTGAAGCAAAACCCAGATTTCAGGGAAAATAAAAAATGGAGCCACCGTTATCATGGTTAATTGTGAATGTGAATCTAGAAAAAATAATTTTAAATTTTGTATATTTCGCTGTATTTCTGTTTTAGGTATTCTATGAATGGTTCAACTTTGACTGGTTCTCCTATAGCTTTCATTATTAGTTCTTTTGGCGGGTATATCGAACCCCATTTGTGTATTTTCTCTCTTAGCCATTCTTTGATTTCTTTGTAGTTTCTCTTTCTCACGTGTTCGCTTATGGGTCCTATGTCTTTTTCCATGTGTTTGGCGATTTGCACGGCGAGTATTGTTCCCAATGTGTATGTTGGGAAGTAACCTATTGATCCCTGAGACCAGTGAATATCTTGGAGTATCCCCTCAGCGTAGTTCTTTGGCCTTATGCCTAAATACTCTTCCATCTTGTTCTCCCATAGTTGCGGTAACTCTTTGACATCGACTTGTTCCTCCATGAACATTTTCTCCATCTCGAATCTTAAGACTATGTGGAGATTGTATGTTACCTCGTCTGCTTCAACTCTTATGAGTTCGGGTCTCACGAGGTTTAGATATCTGTAGATTTCCCAAGTATCATATTTGTCTAGGTATGGTAGGTACTTCTTAAACAAATCGTAGTAGGTCTCTACAAATGTTAAACTTCTGCCAATAATGTTCTCCCAGAACCTCGATTGCGATTCGTGAACACCCATTGAAGCTCCATCTGCGACGGGCGTGCCCATCAATCTCTCATCTATCTGCAATTCGTAGGTGGCATGCCCGAATTCGTGTATCGTGGCCAGAAGGCTTCTCTTGAAGTCAAATCCCTCGTATCTGCTTGTTATCCTCACATCCTTGATTCCTATTCCGATGGTGAATGGGTGGGCGGAAATGTCGAGCCTTCCGTTTTCAAAGGGGAAACCAAATTCTTTCATGATTTCAAGGTTTAACTGATGCATTTTGTCTTTGTCGTATTTTTCCGCTTCCAGTGGGTGTTTTTCCAAGAACTCTGAGCTGTTCATGATTTTTCTTAGTATGTCAATAACCTGGGGTTTCAACTTTGAGAATAATTCATCTACTTCCCTTGTTAATAGACCCTCCTCGTAGTCATCTAGGAGGGCATCGTATGGGTGCTCTTGGTAACCATAGTACTCCGCTTTCTTCCTAGATAACGCTATGATCTTCTCCAAGTATGGAGCAAACAAATCATAATCGTTCTTCTCCTTAGCCTGTCTCCATGCAACGCGGGCCTGATTGGTTACCTTTGAGAATTCCTCAACAAACTCTGGGGGTAGCTTTTTAAGCTTATCAATACTCCTCTTTAGTGTTCTAACAACGCCTTTCTCGTAGTCGTTTAGGTTATCAATCTTTGTTGCTTTCTCCACAAGGTCGACGAATTCTGGGTGGAGAAGCATTCTCTGAGTTAAAACAGCAAGTTTCCCAAACGCAATGCTCCTCTCTTTTATTGCACCTTCAGGCATGTATGTTTCAGTATCCCAATACGCGACTGCACCAACATAGTGGATAGCCCACAAATCGTGGTACTTTTCCAAAATCTTCTTAACTGTTTCATTCTGAAATAGGGAGGGATCAATCATTTCTATGTTTTCCTCCTGATAAGCTATTT
>JAGSHR010000107.1 GCA_029855985.1 Candidatus Njordarchaeota archaeon | reverse complement strand
CTTCCCATGGTCGATGTGGGCGACTATGCTGAATATTCTGCGTTGTTCCATGGGTAGTTTCATTATGAGGTTTTTGATTTCGCTTGCTTGTTTGATTTGTACCATTTTGTTCACCTTTTCTTCGTGTGGCTTTTCACGTGTATTTGTATTCTACAAATATTTAGGATTTTAATTTAAATTATATCTTCAAATGATTTGTTTTTCATTAAAATTGTTGTGCTTTTTGGTTGTGCAGGTTTTTCTAGTGTGTTTGGTCTTTTTCTGTTTCTTTTAGTTCTCTTTCTTCTATTTGGTCTATGTGGTTGATTATTCCTAGTTTTTCTAGTTCTTTTTCTGCTTCTTTTTTTGTTGTGTTTTTGGTGTATTTTATTGTGTAGAGTCCACCGGTTGCTTCCCATCCGTTATCTATGAGTTTTTCGTGTATTTCTGCGATTTTGTAGAGTCTTTCTTTGAGTTTGTCGCCTAGTGCTTTGAGGGTGAATGAGAAATTTTTTTCTAGGTTGTTACCTTCAAAGTTTTCTATTTCCCAGGCTGGTTTTCCGAAGAGGAATATGTTGATTTCGACTATTTTCATCTAAAACACCGAATAAATGGTTAATTAGGAATAATGCTAATTGATAAAATCAAATCTTTTCTTTATGCAAATGGTTTTGTTGTCATTAAATTTAGATTCTGTCAGTTTTTGATTCTCATGTGTGTCGGGAATCAATCAATCAAAAAATAATTAAAAAGGGGTTTTAGTTTGTTGGTATGCTGTTTATTGCTTGTTTGTTATTAGGTTTAGCATTTGTTTTAGCTTTTGTATTTTTTCTGTGTGTTTCATGTATTTTAGTAGGAGTGGTGCTATTTTCTTTAGGTCTTTTCTTCTGTTTATTCTTAGTCTGGAGCATCCGTATCCTGTTTTTGATGGTGGAATTGTGGCGGTTATTCCGTATTTTTTTAGGATTTTTTGGATTGTTTTTAGTAGTTTGGTGTTGCAGTTTGTTATTTCTATGGTGTGGTCTATGCTTGTTGATTCTAATGTTTTATCTTTGTATTTGTACTTTCGTTTTCTGATTTTTATGTAGATGTTTCCTTCTGAGTCTATTAGTCCTGCAAGGGTTGCGACCATTTCCTCAAAATTTGTGATTTCTTGTTCTATTTCGTCGATGTCTATAAGCAAAAAGTCGAATTCCTTTTTTGGTAGGCTGTAAGTAAAGTAGTAGTAACCTGTTTTCGTTTTTTTAATGAGTTTTTTGTTCGGTTGGTTTTTGAAGAGTGTTTGTATGATACATTTTACGGTTTCAAGTTTTCCAATTACATCTATTTTAAGTGTTGATAGTGTTGCTTCTATTCGTGCATCCCCTATGCAAAACGACCAAAGGTATAGTGCATCAGTTTTGTTGCCATTGAACTTTATGTCGTTTTTGGTTTTTGGCTTCTTGTTTTTGTAGTTTTTTCGTTCTATGCCGAGGTGTTCCATTAAGGCTATCAGATCTTTTGGTCTCAGTTTGATGCCCATTTCGTTTTTTAGGTATGAACTTAGTTTTCTTAGGCTTCCTTGCTGGTTGTATAGGTTTTCTAGAAAGCTTTTTATTTCGATTATTCCCTGTTGTTTAATTTTTGAGGTAAGGCGTTCTATTTGTTTTTTTGGAAATTTTCTGTTTCGGGGTGTTCGGCTCTTTTTCATTTTGGGGGGCTTGTGGAACCGGTTTTAGAGCCGAACACCCCGATCTCTTGCTTCTTCTTGGAAGGACCGGTCCCTTTTTGGCCTTTCCCCAACCTTCCTTTTTATTGGCGTGTTGGGCCTTTTTTTGGCAGTACGATTCTTTGATCGTACTGCCTTGTATTTGTATGGTTTTCATTTGCGTATTTAAGTGGTCATTTTGGTGTCTATTTGACCTGTAATATACTTTATTGAGTATTTGTATTTTGAGTTGTGAATTTGTTTTGGGGGTCAATTTTAGTGTGGTTTAGTGTTCTCTTTGATGTGCTTAGGGTTTTTGCTGTTATACTTTTTTCCGTTATAACCCTCTTGACTGTGTTGTTTTTTGTTGCTCTTGTTATGAAAAGGAATTTTCTAATGATGGATCCCCGTGATCTGGTTATTGAAAGGATAGGTGATTTTTACGGTTTTAGGGTATATCACTTAATTTGGAATGTGTTTGGTATAATTTATTTGGGTAATCGTAGGATTTTTCCTTTGGATATCTCAAATAGGGGTCTATCATTTAATGATGTTTTTATTCATAATTTTTCCTCTACTTTTGCTAACATTTTGGGGTTGGGTATTGATTTATCGTATGTTTTAATTAAAGATAGGTTGGAAGTGCACAGGTTACTCGTTGTTAGTGCGAGGAGTATATTTTCTAGAAGGGCTTATGGGAAGGTTAGATTAGCTATGTCTCAGTTGTCTTCTTACCTGTCATCGATTGGCTTTAAGGTTTCTTATGTTGATTCTCAAACCTTTGAGAGGCTCTTATTGAGGGGTCGCTTAATACATTCTGGTTACAAGGCTATTTTTTATTATGATGGTAGAGAGCCAAGTGAGTTTGATCCTAATCTTTTCATTGCTACTAAGAGTTTGTTGAATGAGTTAGGAGATTCTTACACCTTGATTCTTACTTTTAGCAAGTTTCCAACCGAAACCCAAGAAAGTGAGGAAATTCGTGAGGTTTCCTACAAGTTAGGTATAACTTATTTTGAGAACGTGGAGCAAACTAGTGTCTCGGCGAATCTAGTTGTTAATATTGGTAGGATCCTTAACAATCTAATTCCACTATTGAAGATCAAGAAAATCGCCAATAAGGAAAAAACAAAATTAACAAGTGTTGTTCAATTTTGTGCATGGCCGATAAAGAATATTAAGTTATCACTTAAATCTAATAATGTTGATGAACTTGAACTTTTCGTTTCCTCTGGTTTTCTTTCCTTTTTGCTAGGGGGCTTAGAGGAGGAAATCATTCCGCATATTGACTTCTCAAATGACTTGGTGACAGGGGACTTAAACATCGGATACCAGTTATATAACGGTAAACCAGTGAAACCGTTTTACTTGAATTTAGAGGACTTGAAGAGACACGTGCTTATTGTGGGTCCAACTGGCGCTGGTAAAACAACTCTCGCTAAAACGATTATAGCAGAATTATTAAAGCTATCTAAGCCACCTTTAATATGGGTTTTAGATTTTCATGGCGAGTACTCTTTTCTAAGAGATATGGGGTTTTTATACATACGTCCTGGGGATTCCAACTATCCATTAGGATTGAATATATTTGAAAGTTCAAGTGAAGATCCGGAGATTCAAGCTTCTTTTATATCAAGTCTAATTAGTGAGGCTATTGCTAAGAGCCAAGATTATTTTTCTCCGCAAATGGAGAGAATAATTAACATAGCTATGTTTGAAGTGCTAACTAGTGAAAATAGAGCAGTAAGAAGCCCGCCATCCTTCTTGTATAAAATAAATGAACTCGTTGAAGAACTAAGCACTGATATTCCTACTGCAAAATACAGTCTTCACGCTATTTTCAATAGGTTAAACGTGTTGTTTTCTGGAATCGCGGGTAAAGTATTTTGGGTCACAAAAACAAATATAGATCCTTTTATGATGTTGACTAACAATATAGTTTTTGATTTATCCTTCTTTAGTTCCAAAGAACCTACAAAAAGGTCCTTGTGGTTGCTTGTTAACATTCTTCTACGCTACATGTACACAAACATAATAGGTTCTTATGATAGAATTCAAACAGAGGTTCCCTCAACGTTTATTGTTGTTGAAGAAGCTAGATATGTAGCCCCGATGCTTAAAAGAAGCGACTCAATGAATTTGTACGCTCTAGAAGATCTAGTCATCCTGGGCAGAAAATATGGTGTTTCTCTCTGCTTTATAACACAAAGCGCAAACTCTATAAGTAATGACATAGTGGAAAATGCGGGAACAGTTTTTATGATGGGAGATGCCCCCAATGAACTATTTAAGAACTTCTTCTCCAATAAGGAAAGCAGATTTATCCAAATGATGAGTCCGGGGGAAGCCTTTGTTAAAAGTAATTTGAAGTCCACCTTGGCGCATGTAAAAATCCAAAGAAGCGATCGGGTTATTCCAAATGGAGTAAGGCATGTCAAGAATGGAGAGTTTCTAGCATCTAAGTATAAACCTATCTTAGTGCCCTATGAAATCTTCATAAGAAAATTGTTGATGAGAGAGATCTCCTGGAGTGATATCACGGGGGGTAAAAAGTGGATATAAGAACAATAATGGATAAGCAGAATCCAGCTTTAGTTGACCTATTAAAAACGATAAGATACGCGCTAGAAAGGTGTATTGAATTAAGAGATAGCAAAATCGTGGGCATAGCGAGGTATCTTGAATTAAAAAGCATAAAGCGGGGAAAACAACTATACAAAATAATTGGGTCTGCACCACACCTCTTTAAAAAGAAAGGTAGAACAATAGAACTAACCGAGTTAGGAAGAATCTACCTATCATACATAATTCAGCAACCATACCCCTTCGAACCATTAAACATTCGATACAAACGAATCGAGTCACCAACCGACATCATCTACTATCTAGACGGTTTCTTTAAAGAAAAAGGTGGAAAGAGAGAACCCTATACAATGGTCTACAAAGGAAAAATGATATACCTCAAAAACGGAAAAATCGTAAAAACACCAAAAGAATCAAATGACGTAATAGCAAAAATTGATCACTTCAACGGTTCCTGCAGACAAACATTCAACTCTGACTCACCAGCAAAAGTCGAAGCATATCCTCCCATAGCACACCTAATGTGGTACACACTAGAAAATTTAGAAAAAATAAAAGAAACAAACCTCAAAACCCTCATACGTAATTTCCCACAAAAAATATTCGCCAATATTAAAAAAACAAACAAAACATGGAAAGTTAAAACACCGAGAAAAAACATAGTCTTAGAAAACACATCATTTAAATT
>JAGSHR010000062.1 GCA_029855985.1 Candidatus Njordarchaeota archaeon | reverse complement strand
TGATTGCAGAAGTTAAGGCAGAGTGTAAGATAACAATGACACATATTGACCAGTTAAACGCTTTTGAACGTTCACTTACGGAGAAGAATGTTATAGTCGATAAAAAAATCCTCATTGTCCCAGCAGGTGCTGACACCTCTATCGTTCCAAAGGATATCACTGTGATTTATTTAAGGAGATTTAAATGTCCGTCAATGAAAGAACGCATAAAACCTGCAAAATCCACTAATTAATGATAGGAAGGTCGAAATCCTTTAAAATATTCATCAGCAGATACCTAAAATAAGGGTGCTATTATAGAATTTGATTTTTTGGTATTGACTTTTGGGGAAAGTATAAATATTCTTAAGGGAATTTGGAAAACAATACTAATGTACGTATATCCAGCAAATGGGGGGGAAATTGAATCCAAAACCATAAGGAGGTAGGCAATAATGGTTGAGAGTAAGCTCATTAGTATTGCAATGCTTGAAACGGACCTAAGAGAGAAAAGAGTTAATGACCCGTTAGAATATTTTGAAAAATGGGTCCTATATGTTTTGCATAAAGGTAGCTATAACATTGCCTCAACGACCCTAATAAGTAAAGATATCCAAGAAATTTTCGGAATAGACGTTCCCAGACCTGTTATTGATAGGTTATTAAGGAAACTAAAAACCAAGGGATTTCTAATCCCAAACAGAGATGGAACTCTCAAAGTACAAAAAACGAAATTAGTAAGGCTAAACTTCAAACCTATAGAAAAAGCACGAAATGATTTTAAGAGAATGTTGACCAAATTAGTAGAAAATTTTGTAGAATTTGTTAGAAACAACTTTCACGACGAAAGTTTTAGTCTTAAAACCGCAGAAGATCTTATTTCCACGTACTTGGATAGCAAAAGTGTTCAAATTCTTGATTACATAATGGAAAGTAGGCAATTTCCACAACCAATTACGAACCATAAGCATGCTTACTATATAGCAAGTTTTTTAAAACACCTGATGGAGAGAGAATGAGTTGATGGGATATTTGGAGAAATTGATTAAGGGAACTCTTTTGTATGGTTATTTGTATTACAATGCACCTTCTTCACAAAAGTTTACCAAGTTAGATGTTTTTCTGGATACTCCAATCGTCCTCGGGTTATTAGGTTATAAAGGGGACGAGATACAGACTTACAATAGAGAACTCATAATGCTACTCAAAGAAGAAGGAGCAAATCTTAAAGTTTTTGTTGAAACAATAAATGAGATTGAGCGTGTCTTGTTGGCATGTAAAGCAGAATTGGCAAATCAAAAAATGTCCACAAGCTCAAGACATGACGTTATGCAGGTTTTCCTAAACAAAGGGTTTACTCCTGCCCATATAGAGAGAGAACTGGTAAATCTAAATACTAAGATAACACAAATGGGGATAAAAGTTGAAAAGTTTCCACCACATAACAAGACTATAGAGCCAAGTGAGGCCCGATTACAGGAAATTTTAAATGAGTCCATTCATTATACAAACGAAGAGGCTTTGATCCATGATGTTTCCTGTATAACTGCAATCTGTAGATTAAGAGGAGGGTTACAAAGAAATACTATTGAAAATTCTGGAGCAATATTTATGACAAATAATGTGAAAGTTGTACATGCATCTTATAAATGGTGGAAAGAAATAGAGAAGAAAAGGGGAGTTCCACCTGTGATTTTGAGCGAAATGATTGCAGCTATTGCGTGGGTAAAACAGCCCTTAAAAGCTCCCAATCTACCTAAATTAGCAGTTATAGCTGATTGTTATGAAATGCTTAATCCCCCAGATCTTCTGTGGGATAAATACCTCCATGCAATTGAACAGCTAAAGCAAAGGGGGGAGTTGAAGGAAGATGAAGTTCTTTTACTTAGATATTCAGCAGAAGCTCACCACGCTTTGATGGAGAAAACATTTGGGAATTATGCCCGTCTCACTGTTGGTTCGATCCCTGAAATTTTAGAAAAAGCCAAAATCGAGCTTTTAAAAAAAGAAAGAAGGAGAACTTTAGAGATTCAGCAAGAACTTGATAGAATTAAAAGAGAAAAAGAAAAAGAGCAAAAAGGAAAATTAGAGAAAGAGAAAGAGCTTGAGGAAGTAAGAAAGAAAATATTCAAAAATTTATACCGGATAGGATTTGGTATAGGAATATTCTCTCTTTGGTGTAACTTGGATAATAAAATATTTGCTTGATAAAAAAACACAGATTCCCGGATGGTTATCTTTTTTTATTCTCATCATTGTTGTTATTCAGGAAATAACTCCAAAATCAGAAATTATTAAAAAATTCGCTAAATGGTTTGCACGAAAAATAACACAACATTTTTTAAAGTAAATAAAGGAGAGAGAACTGTGAAAATCTAATGATGGCGCCAAATCCTTTTAAGTCCTCTTCTTTTAATTCTGGACTTGAAGATTAGGAGGTTATACAGTTAGGAGAGATAGCACAAATTATTAACCTTTGCTAAGTTTAATAACACTCCGCAGTTCCAGCCCAGCATGGGCAATATGCTCGTCTTAGATTTCGATCCCTCATATTTCTCTCAGATATTCACTTACTGATAGCCTACCCCCAAGATGCCTAAAATCCCCGGGAAAAAATTTCACTAATGAATTGTACTTATTGCGCTTCCACTTACTCTCCATCGGGTTTAATTCCCACCCATACGCTGGTAACTACTCCACATCCATCCACACTATTCCCTTCTCTTCCAAAAAATTGGGAGATATCATCCACACCTAAAAACGTACCACGGTTGTTACATAAACTCACTCTTGTTTATTAACACTATACTTGTCCTCTCACGACGGTTTTTTAACCTCGTGTTAAGTTTCCAAATGTCTATGCCGTCATATTTCTAGTGCTTCAGGTGTCTTATAGGTACGATTACCTTGTACCTTTGTGAATGCAGAGGTTGATAAAGTAGCTGGATAAGTTACGTATGAGTAATCCTAATCATTATGTAAGCGTGATTCAAAATCCAATTGGTTTGCCCTTATATAGGTATTCTTATATTTTCCATTGATCGACTTTGATTGCAAGCCCCAACCCTTCCCCCCACGTGAAAATTGGGGGAGATTCAGTTATAATGAACCACTATGCAAAACGACTATATCCTGAGAGC
>JAGSHR010000182.1 GCA_029855985.1 Candidatus Njordarchaeota archaeon | reverse complement strand
GCATGGTATATATTTCATTGGAGCCCGCCTCGAGGCTATTCTATGTGGATTATTAGAGTAATACTGGTATTTATAAAGGCGGGCTCCTCTAAAAACCTTAATGGGTAAATAAAAGAAAGCAATTAAAAATTATTTGACAAACCAATTATTAAGAAAAAGAATCCGAAAAAATCCTTAAATTGTAAACGCAAGTTATAGGGGGTTTGGGCTAATTTTTTACAATAAATGGATAATGTATATTTTTAGGAGGCTTCTAGGTAATCGCTGGTTTTTAATGTTTCCTGTGTGGGTTCTCTGGTGTTATTTAGTTCACTTTTTTGTTTGTTTTCTTCGTGTCTTGCAAACCATATCCCGAATGCACTCATTGCCAATATTAGGTAAACTATGATGGTGATCCCTAGACTAATTCCCGTCGCGCTCGCGATTTCTATTGCGATTACTTCTCCTATCACAACGATTAACATTATGAATCCCATTGTCACAATTTCTCGCATTTCTTCATCCATTTATCTCACTCCTATACTATAGGTGGAGTCCATTAACGCCATAAAACAACAAGAGAAGATGCAAACATGTTCTCTACCGTAATGATGCTCGGACTATATTAATGTTAAAGTATAATATATTTTGGCAAAATAAATAGATTCCTCTGTGATTCATCGAGACTCAAGGGAACATGTATAAGTTAATGCAATAGCTAAATCCTAAAAATTATAGGTACTATAAATATATTCTGATTAGTACTTGGGCTTTGGGGGCTAGTGGTCATGAAGGCGGAATCAATGCGTTGGATGGCGGCAATAATAATGGTGACAACGTATATGGGGCTCATAGTGCTAAGACCAGAAAACGCAGGAATAATTCTAGATAATTCTAGTAATAACTATGGTGATAACACTGGGAATGGCAATACTGCCAAGCGAAGAAAACGAAAAAGGACGGGAAAAAACTCAAAAGAAGAATTAGAAGATAATTCTAAATTTTATAGTACATTTTATAGTACATAGAAAGGTTTGAAACACGTATTTACAGCGAGTTCACCGTTTTTATCATTTTATGTACAAAATTAAATTGGTTAGATTATCGTTGCTACCTCTTGCTTACAGGGGGGTGTGAGTATTGGATCGGGAGGATAGGGAATCGATAATACTTGGAGGAGGACTGCTCGTCGCAGCGGGAGGACTCATACCCGTATTCGTGCTAGCTAGGTCTGGATTAGCGATATTAATTTATCTGTTTGCGGTAATAATAATCTTGGGGGCAATCTATGATAAAGAAGTTGTGCAAGATAATGGTATACTTGAGTCTAGTGGAAATCTGTATGATTCTTTAGAAACTGGTAGCGATTGTAGCAACTAAATAATGAGAAAAGTTAATTTTTTCATAATGCCTGAAAAATAGTCAAAATTCTCCATTGTTAGTTTAATCTTAACAATGTTTTATCACTATTGAAATAAAGAGATGGTGAAGGAAGAATGGTTTTCATAGTACCTATAAGGGATTTTACATAATTAAAAATAAAAATGTGTTAGAGAGTTTTATAGGTGTTCTTTTAGAAGCATTCCTAGTTTTTTGATTCCTTCTTCGATTTCTTCTATTTCTAGGAAGCTGTATGATAGTCTCATTGTGTTTCTTTTTGGTTCTAGTTCTTTTACTATTGTTCTTGTGTTGGGGTCGTATTTCCATCCGAAGTATGGTAGTGGGTAGAATGCTTCTCCTGGGACGTAGCTTAGGTCGTTTTTTAGTGCTATTTCTTCTAAGAATGCTTTTGCGTTGAAGTTTTTGTTTTCGCTTTCCCACCATATGAAGAATCCGCCTGTTGGGTCTGTTCTTGTTCCTGCTGGGAAGTATTCGTCGATTGCTTTTGCCATTGCTTCGTATCTTTTTCTGTATTCTTCCACCACGTTTCCTATGACTTTGTCGAAGTATTTCTCGTAGTATATTTTGAGGATTATTTGGTTGAGTGCTGGTGTGTTTAAATCGATGTATCCTTTTGCTTTTACGAATTCGTCTACTATGCTGTCTGGGAGTACGGAGTACCCTACCCTTAGGACTGCGGCTTCTTTTGATGATGATCTTGTTTGGATTACCCATTTGTTTTCTTTGTCGAATGTTTTGATTGTTGGGATTTTCTCCTTGAATTGTATTTCTCTGTAGGCTTCGTCTTCTACGAGGAATACTTTGTATGTTTCCGCTATTTCGTATAGTTTCTTTCTTCTGTTGATTGGTAATGTTGTTCCTTTTGGGTTGTCGGAGTCGGAGATTACGTATATGAAGTCGGGGGTCTTCTTGAATTGTTCAACGGATTTCTCTATTGCTTCCTCTACGTACTCGGGTATTATTCCCTTCTCGTCAGTTGGAACAGTCACTATGTTTGCTCCATACCTCATTACGGGTCCTAGGAAGCCGAGGTATGATGGCTCTGTTGTGATTACTACATCACCGGGGTCGAGGAGTATGTCCGCGATTATGTATAGGGCTTGTTGTGATCCTACTGTGATAACTATATTATTTAGGGCTTCTTCGTCTGATGAGGGTAGGGGGATTCCGTCTGCTCTCAATCTTTTTAAGAGGACTTCTTTTAGTTCTTTTATTCCTGAGCTTTGGACGTAGTTGTATAGGTTGATTAGGGATTTTTTGTCTCCTGCGTTTATTCTGTCAAGGTGGTACTCGTAGATTTCCTTCATTATCTCTGCGAACATTTCCACGGGTATTACTCCTGGTTTTCCTCCAGCGAAATAGTATTTAACTGAGAATTTTAGTAGTCTTCTTATTTCCGACTCAGGTATTATTTCTGTCCATGAGCTAAATTTCCATCCTGTTTCAGTTGTTTTAACCATATTGAAGCACCAGGTTGAGTTACATGAGTTTATATTCTCTAATACCATTATCTACTTTATTTGTTTTAAAAAAAGGATAATTACAATTAAAATCTGCACGTCAATCTAAAAAGTAATTTAATTTTTTTAAGTTCCGAGTATATTTTTAAATTTTTTTTAATTTTTCACTAGTATATACATATAATTTCCGAGTTATTTTGAGTATTATATTGAATTTAATTAATTTTAATGATTAATTATCGTTAATTTAACAGAATATATTACTATTCAAAAAAATCTAAATTTTTTAATAAACACAACAGATAGATACTATATACCACCATGAAAAGGGTTGGCGAAGAAAACCAGTGGTTCATAGCAGCTCAATGGTTTTCAAGGGGCGGTTAAATGGTAAAGTACAAGGATAAGATCAAGCTTCTAAGGGAATACTTCAGTTCACTATCTTTCAGCACGTTCGACCTAATGGCGGGAATGACGTCAACTCTTATCTTTTATTATATCACTGATGTCCCTTGGATAATGATTCTGTTCCCTGTTCTATTAACATTGAGGGGAGACCTAGCAGGAGTGTTTACAGGGGTTTTAACTACATCCCTACACACAGGTCAAATCCGTCCGCGGTTCACAAAGAACACGGGTTACTATTATGGATTGGTTTCCGCGATTCTCACTTTAAGCTATTCCAACGGAGTCATTTCTAGTATTCTCATTTTCATTTATTTAACTTTAAATAATCCGAGACCGTTCCTCGAAATATTTTTTATATCGCTTAACACATTCTTAATTAGCGCCTCTATATCCATAATTATAACGAGCGCCATAGCTTTTGTAGTCGCGAGAAAGGGTTTAGACCCCGATGTTTACGTGTACCCAATAATATCAGTAATTAATGACGTACTGATTGGAATAAACCTAGTATTATCAATAACAATCCTGCAACCTTGGAATGAGAATTATTTTTTGTTGATGGGTACTCTCCTCACTGCTTTTTACACTGTTTTGCTGCTGCTAAATCTGAAAAGGTATCACAAAATTGATGCTTTTAGGAAGACTCTCAAGGAAGCTTACATTGTGATCCTCATTGGCTTGTTCTTCTCCATAATCAATGGAATAATTTTGGACAGCGAAACAGAGTTAATCATGAAGTATCCGCAGATCCTCGTCGTTTACCCCGCATTCATCGCACTTCTCGGTAACCAGGGCGTAGTGTTATCCTCCCAACTCACAACGGAACTCCACATAGGCATAATTGAACCAAATGCGAAAATTTTATACAACAGAGAAGTCTACGAGAGGGGGCTCTACATATTAGCCTCAAGCATAATACTCTACAATATTTACGCCATTCTCTCAAGCATTCTCACACTGAATTTTGACCCGATCATAATCTTCAAGTTAAGCGCTATTTTCACTTTAGCTGGTTTACTCGTTTTTTTGATTCTACTCTACCCGTTATCTATTCTACTATCAGTGCTAATCTTTCAAAAAGGTTTGAACCCCGACAACTTCATGATATCTATTATAACCACGATATCAGATTTCACTGGGCTTATTGCTTTAATAGAGTTTAGCACAATTTTCCTATAGTGGTACAAAGTGTTGACCTACTCCCCTCGATAAATCGAGGGGATTTTTTGGGCACCGATAAAAGACGGTGCCTCGGGGCGGCCAAACCCCGTTACCCCTATCCACCCCGCACCATGCGGGCCGGACTTGGGGTTATCAAAAAATGACCTCGCTCGAGTCTAGGCCCCGCAACCCCCCGAGGAGGCCACAAAAATGCCCCATGACCCAACAAAACAAATATTTCAACAAACTATATAAAGGGACAAAATTTGACCTTATAAGTTTTCCTCCCCTAACCCACACCCAACCCCTCTAGATTGTATCTGCGTTGGTTCATCCCACGGTTGAAACCGTGGGCTTTCCCAACGAGATTTTTATAATACTCAAGAGAAGATAACTAGTACGGGTTGATTAACATGGAACGTAAACTAGAAAAACTAAGCAAATTCCTCTCACTAGTGCTTAGACATAAACCTGAAGCTGCCAATGTGGAATTAGATAAAGAGGGGTACGTGGATCTGGAATTACTGTTAAAAAACATCAAAAAAATAAAAGGGTACTCTTGGGTAACCGAGAACGACATATTATCCATTATTGAGCAAGATAGAAAACAGCGATTTGAAATCACAAAGAAAGGCAACAAAAAATATATTCGTGCTCGATATGGCCACAATGCGCAGCTCGAAATTGAAATTAGTTACCCTGAAGTGAAACCTGACGAGGTCGAATATTTGTATCATGGAACTAATTCGAAAGTTTTGCCGTGGATTTTGAGGGAAGGATTAAAACCAATGAGTCGTCATTATGTTCACTTATCGCCTACTCCTGAAGACGCCCTTGTGGTTGCTCAGAGGCGCCAAGGTAAACACGTAATACTTAGAATCAATGCGAGAGACTACATCAAGGATGGAGGAAAAATATGGAAAGCAACGGAAAAAACCTATTTGGCAAAGGAGATACCCCCAAAGTACATTAGGATCCATAAGTATGGTGTCTAACTAAACCTATAGATAGGCTATAAATTCAATGAAATATTTCTAATTTCTCTAGAAAGCTCAAGCGGTTAATCACGAGATGACCCGTAATGTATGAATTCAACGAACTCCTAGAAAATGTTAAAACCTTCAATAAAGAGAGAACAAAACAACAAATCATAAGATTCATACAACAAAAAGTGAGCGAAGCAAAAGCTAAGGGAGCAGTTATTGGTCTAAGCGGCGGAGTTGACTCAGCCTTAACACTCGCGTTGACATCAGAAGCGATAGGAAGCAAAAATGTAACAGTACTAATAATGCCACATACTAGTTTAACACCAAAAGAAGACGTAGAGGACGCGAGGAGACTAACTGAGAAACTGGGAATAGAGAATGTAATTGAAATACCGATAGACGAATTCTCGCAGTTATATAAGAGTAAACTGCAAGAAAAAGGAATAGAGTTAGATAAGTACTCCCATGGAAACCTATTGGCACGAACAAGGATGACACTTCTCTACGCCGTAGCTAACCAAAAAAAGTACATGGTAGTTGGAACAGGAGATAAAAGCGAGATATTCATAGGTTACTTCACAAAGTATGGTGATGGGGGAGCAGACATACTTCCCATAGGTGACCTCTATAAAACAAGGGTTAGAGAACTCGCAAAGTTTGTAGGAATCCCCGATAACATTGCTTATAAACCCAGTAGTCCAAGACTCTGGGAGGACCACTTAGCTGAGAAGGAATTGGGAGTAACTTACGAGGAAGTTGACGTGATCCTATACGCATTCCTCGATTTAAGGCTAAAGGTTGAAGACCTCTACAACATCAAGGGGTTAAATCCAAATGCCGTAAAATTAGTTCTAACCAAGGTCTACCAAAATGAACACAAGAGGATGACACCCCCTATCCCAAAGCTCTTCGGGGGTTTAACAGTTGGGATTGATTGGAGGGCTCCCCATTACTATGAACTGAACTTGTAATGGAGGGAAGAAAATGAGCGAGTTAAAACTCGTTGTAACGCAACTTAAAAGCGAAATAGGAAATAAAACCAAAAATTTAGAGAAAGCGTTCGAGATCATAAAGAGAGAATCTGAAAAAGATAAGCCAACTGTAATAATGTTTCCCGAACTCTACCTAACAAGCTACTTAGTTAAAGACCTCGTCTATAAGGTTGCAGAAACAATACCAGGACCGTCAACAGAAAAGATCGAAAAATTCCTTGGGGACTACCCGGAAACTATGGTTGTAATGGGTATGCCTGAGATATCCACGAAACACTATGGAATCATACACAACTCTGCGGCAGTAATAACAAGTGAGGGAGTAGTCGGAGTCTACAGGAAAAGACATATGCCAACCTTCGGCGTTTTTGATGAGTTAAGGTACTTCAAACCCGGACCCGCAAGTAAACCAAAAATCTTAAGGTTTGGCGGGTTCAAAATAGGGTTTGTTATCTGCTATGACGCATTTTTCCCAGAAACTATTAAATCATTCAGTTTAGTGGGCGCTGACATAGTGGGTGTACTCTCAGCGGGGCCTGTGGCTTCTTGGCCCCTTTGGGGTCCAATACTTAGAACAAGAGCCATAGAAAACACGGTTTACATAATGTACTCTAACCATATTGGATACATGGATGGATTAGAGTTCTTCGGCGAAGCCCGAATAATTAACCCAATTGGTCAAGTGGTTAAAATCGGGGAACCATTCAAAGAGCAAGTTTTATCACATTATGCGACACATAGCGAGCTCTACGCCGCGAGACAAATAAGACCAATAATTAAGGATTTCAATTATGAGGATGCCCTAATGCTTTTGAAATCGTATGAAGATCACATTGAGAGGGGTTATCCTACCAGGTCTGAATAACAAAAACATTAATTTGGTTCAAGAACTTTAACCGCATTTTTTCAATATTTTCTCGTATTTTCTCTCCAAAGTTTTTTTAACATTTTCCCAATAGAAAGCAGAGACCCTTTCCCTTAATTTTTTACTTCTCTGCTTGTATGTTTCTAGATTCCTTATTAACCTTATAACTGTTTTAAGAGTTTTACTAAAGTCACTTGGATCAACAAGTACACCACTTTCTTTCATTATTCTTTTGAATTCGGGAAGATCACTCGCAACAACGATCTTGCCTAGAGCCATGTATTCTAATAGTTTTGTGGGTATAGCAACCGCTGTAGCTCTAGTTTTGGGGTATAAAAGAAAGGCAATATCAGCAACATTTAATAGATCTCTCACTTGTTCATGGCTAACTTCACCCACTAGTTTCACTCTATCTTCCAAGTTCATTGTTTTAACCATTTTTTTTATGTATTCCGTGTATTCTCCATCACCTACCAACAATAAGGACCACTTTGAGACACCTAATTTCTTTAATGCGTATGCAATCTTTAGCGATATTTCAAGCCCCCTAATTCCTGGTTCAACTTTCCCAACGTAAATCATTTTAACTTCGCTTTTCGTGGAAACTGCTCGCGTTGGTAATTCATTGTCATTGTTATTTTCCCCATTAACCCATGATTTTTCTATAATTGGTGGTAACAACGCTATTTTTGATCTATGGACACCGTGCCTTTTTGTGAGGATATACCTCATGCTTGGAGAAACAACTAACACGAGTTTGCTCCACTTGAACATTTTTGCCTCAAACCAGTTAACCAAGGGTAATACAATTTTTTTCAGGAAACCTATTTTATAGAATGACATGAAAGCATCAAACAACTCCAAGACAAGATCGTGAACGACATATATAACGGGTATACCCAACCTATACGCTTTTCTAGTCACCAAAAACTGTATCAAAAACGGTGAAATAGAGTGCACTTGCAGGGCGCAAATTTTTTCTTTATCTATCATCTCGGATGTATTTAACCATATTCTTATTGCTGTAACGAACTCGTTGACGATCTCTTTAATCAAATTTAAACCAATTTGCTCCCTGATTCCCCTAAACTCAATTATTTTAGCGCAGTTTTTGTCCAAGTAAACCACATCTCCTGTTATGAGCACGGGTTTAAAACCTAAATGTAACACTAATTCGCAGAGTTTAGAGAGCTTTAGAGATGCACCTGATGACCCACTGTACCTTAATGGAAACAATATTAAGACACTATCCCCCAACTGCAACCCCAATACCAACATTAAGACGTCAACTGGAAACGTATCGATTAGCCTTAGAGAATAAAGAGAAACAGAATTAAAAAATTTTTAGAAAAAATTAATTTATGCGAGGCCCAACTCAGCAAGTACCTTCTTCTTGTTCTCGTCAACCTCCTTGAGAACTTGCTCATACAGATTGTTACCGTGAGAATCAATAGCAACCACGAGGGGGCCAAATTCCTCCACTTCAAGCACCCACACTGCCTCTGGTGTTCCCAAATCCAACCAATGAACGTCAATCACCCTCTTTATTGACTTAGCCGCAAGAGCCGCAGCACCACCAGTAAATGCCCCGTAGAATGCACCGACTTCCTTCGCGGCTTCCGCAGTGTTCTTACCCATTCCACCTTTGCCTATTATCGCTCTAACCTTAAATGTTCTAATGAAGTCACCTTCGATACTCTCCATTCTTGCACTTGTCGTTGGACCGCTAGCGATTATCTTCCATTCGTCACCAACCTTTTTTACAACAGGGCCACAGTGGTATAATGCTAAGCCCTCAAAGTTAACGGGGATCTCGTCAAATTTTCCCTCTTTAGCCAATGTTAAAGCTCTTTTGTGAGCCGCGTCCCTCGCGGTCACCATGATACCGCTTATGTAAACAATGTCACCAACCTTTAATTTCCTAACGTCCTCTTCACTGATTGGTGTTTTCAAATGATATTCAGCCATGTTTTACACCTCCTCAAGATTAACTTTGTGGGATAGGATCTTAACTTCTCCATCCTTGGTTATCTTTAAACTAGCAGATCTTGCAGCCCAACACTGAGTAACCACAGCTACGGGGAAAGAAGCTGGGTGTCTGTGTCCCCAATCAATGTGAACATCTAAAACTGTTGTTGATCCACCTAGACCCATGGGTCCGATACCAAGTTTGTTCAATGCTTCCAGCAACTCCAATTCAAGCTTAGCTATCTCCTCGTTTTCATTTCTTTGACCTATTGGCCTCATAACCGCTTTTTTCGCTAATTTGATCGCTATATCGGCTCCAGCTCCAATGGCTGCTCCGACTATTATGGGAGGACATGGTTTTGGTCCAGCTGTGTAAACTGTTTCAATTACTGCCCTCTTAAAGCCATTGATACCCTCAACGGGGTTTAACATCCAAAGTTTAACAGTGTTTTCGGATCCACCGCCTTTGGGCAATACTGTTAACTTCAGTTCATCACCTGGTACTATCTCCCAGTTTATGAATGGATAATACCTGCCAGTGTTATCCCCTGAGTTCTTGTGTGTCCATGGATCGACAGCGTTTGGCCTTAATGGAATCTCCTTCGTCGCTTTTCTTGTAGCGTTCTTCAAAATTTCCGCTAGCTTAGCTCTAATGGGGAAGTCCTCCCCGACTTCCACATACCAAATTATGCTCCCAGTATCTTGGCATATTGGTAGAGTTTGATTCCTCGCGATTTCAATGTTTCTTAGAATTGCGTCAAATTGAGCTCTAGCTAACGGTCTAGTTTCTTTATCTCTTGCTTTTCGAAGCGCTTCGATTACATCATCGGGTAATCTTGTTTCAGCTATTTTGAGTAACTTGTAAGCGCTTTCTTCAATTATATTCTCCAAATTTGACATGCGAGACCCTTTTCAAGTATGGTATGCAAAAGAATTATACGCAATGGTAAAAGTAAAGATTAACGTATTTATCTTTGCTAAAAAGTTACCAGTTCTCAACTAGTTCCCCCTCCAGTATCACCTTGTTCTTAAGTGTTCCTATCCCTTGAATGTTTATCTCCACAACGTCGCCACTTTTAAGAAATCTAGGTGGTTTTCTAGCAGCGCCCACCCCTGCTGGGGTGCCAGTGAATATTAAGTCCCCTGGGCATAGGGAAATGCCCTGAGACACGTACGAAACCAAGTACGCCACGTTAAATATCATGTTCTCTGTATTCGATGACTGCATTACCTCCCCATTCAGCCTCAATGATATATCCAACTTGTTCGGGTCCCCGATTTCATCACTCGTGACGATCCAGGGTCCTATTGGAGCAAACGTGTCAAATGATTTCGCCCAACTATGTAAAGTATGATTCTTGAAGCCAAACTGTATATCCCTCGCGGAAACATCGTTCCCAACAGTGTAACCCAGCACATGTTCGAATGCGTGGTCAATCGGGATATTCCTACCTTTTCTCCCAATAACAACTACGAGTTCTGCTTCATAATCAACCTTTTCCAAATGTCTCGGAATGATTATGTAATCATTATGCCCAACGATGGACGTTATAGATTTGAAGAACAACATTGGTCGCTCGGGTGGTGCTCGACCAGTTTCCTCCGCGTGATCCCTATAATTTAGAGCAACTCCAATGATTTTGGAGGGTTTGGAAATAGGCGGCTTGATCTCGATTTCATCAACGCTTACTTTAGCTTGCTCTAACAATGATTCATCTTCCACCGAAGAAATCAACCTCTTAAGCTCAGGCCAAATCATAGCAAAATTGTCCAGTGATGAAACCATTTCACTCGTTAAGGAAACCGCTCTGTCCTCTGATAAACCTTTTTCTCTCATCTTTAAATAGTAAAGTTTCACCAAGTCAACTACCTTACCATCGGAGTCTACATAGCCGATACTTTCGTTAGGATAACCCTCCTTAAAGAACTTCAATATCTTCAAGTCTTTAACCTCCCAATCTAGTTGCATTGGTTATAGCGTATTACTATATTATTAACTAATAATATTATCCTCTTTTGAGTCACCTTGTCTAATTAAATGCGATGTTTGCAGATTGGAGGTTGATGACCAAATGAGAACCGTAATCATTGCTATCGGGAACGAATTGCTAAATGGAAAGATACATGATTACAACTCTTATTGGATAACAAAGCGATTGACAAATCTTGGCTATGAAGTTAAAAGAATCTTCATAATTCCCGATGAAATCGAGGCAATACTTGAAACACTTGAATGGTGCCAGAAAAATGGTGTAAAACTAGTGATCACAACAGGTGGGCTTGGACCAACCCCCGGTGACTTAACCCTAGATGCAATAGCAAAGTTTATCGGTAAGAAGTTAGTTCTAAGTGAGGAAGCAGTTAAGTATGTGAAAAAACGCTACGAGGAGTTGTACCGGTTAGGGTATGTTACCTCACCGGAACTAAACGAAAATCGCTTAAAGATGGCCAAGGTGCCGGAGGGAAGCAAGTTAATATATAACGACGTGGGCGTAGCCCCAGGAGTCATAACACAAAAAGACGACATGACTATATTATCTATGCCAGGTGTCCCGTCGGAAATGATGTATATTCTCGAGAAAGCACTACCCCTATTACCCAAACCTGCTAACCGAAAAATTTACATAACAGAAACCAAGGTGCATCTCGGCGATGAATCCCTATTAGCAGACATCTTCAAAGAAATAATGTCGCTCTACCCAAAATTGAGGATTAAATCATACCCCGAGGGATTTGGGGAGAATGTGGCTATGAGAATAATTCTGGAATATGAAGATGGCGAAAAAAGTGAAGCCGATAGAACTTTCAATAGCGCACTCGAAATATTAAATAAAAAAGTTAGGGAGCTAATGGGGGGATAACCCTATTTTTGTTTTGTTTTCGCCTTGGATTTTATAATTTTTTGTACCTCGTGGTAGTAAAGGTATTTTATTTTTTGCGATACTAGAGACAAGCCGGCTACGATTAGTATTATTCCAGCGATGTAGGATACATCTACTGGTATAACCATAATAAATGCACCTAGTATAATTAAACCACCGTATTTGTACAAATCGTGATGTAACTTAGTTCTACCCTTTTTAGAAATATCATGCGCCAACAAACCAATGCTCACGAATATGAGCATTCTTATGAGCGCACCAGATAGGCTAAACACTATTCCAATAAACGCCAGAATAATAAACAGTACTTGTAGCCCAATGATCCCAAACCCTAGGTAGCTGAGATAGGTGAAACGCTTCGAGTCAAAAATCCTCTTGAATTTAAGGACGTTTACTAATAGGTACACATAGAATACAAAAAGGTAAATCTCTGCAGCATAAACTAACTCTAACGTTTCTAACAAATAACCTACCACTAGGAAGAGGGGATAAAAAGCTATCAAGCCTATGGCGTCACCAGCACCTTTTAGAGGTTTATATTTCGTGATTTCTTCTCGCACGTTCAACTTCCAAGCTCTCCTTTCAAAACAGAGAATAAGTACCTATACACCTCGCTAACGCCAGTTCTTTATTGGGTCAAAAAACTTGTTTAAGTTAAAGGAAATTTAACTAAAAAATTTAAGTAAAGGAGTTAGGTCAGTAGAAGTCTTTATCCGCAATCTCAGCCAATTCCTTCTCGAGAGCATCAATTTCTTCGAATCTCTTTGGATCTTTCTCCTTGAGTTTCTCGATTCTCAACATGTATAATTCCTCTGAGTTCTTTGTTAGTAGATCCTTGATTGTTACCCCTAGGTTTCTGGCACCAATCTTTAAGCTAATGTAAAGTACGAATGCCCAGAATAGGAGGTATAGCACCCAGATTGCTACTTGTGCAGCATGATTGCCAGGCGCTAGAAGCTCTGGTAGGAACGTCGTTCCCACATATCTGTAAGCTGGATCAGACATTATTCCATCCCAAAAGTCCCTAGCAAGTGTGTAAGGCAAGTATCCCAAGTAGAAGAATGGCCATATTAGTAACCCAGTGATGTAAAGTAAACCAGTTCTACCATAGTTTCTGAACTCGCAACCAAGCATGAAAACAGTACCCATTCCTAATAGGAGACCGCCGAATATGTCTAATGGTAAGTTTGGCCAGTTTCTCATGCTGTCATGCCATGGTACATGGTGACCATCAACAATTCCGAATAGTGCGAATGCTAGGAAGAATGCTGTGCTAGCGATGAGTATGTGTACAGCGTATGCCACTATTGGACCCATTGACATGAAGACTGTTCTGATTGAATATGTGAATCCCCATTTTCTACCTAGGTTTATTTCGTCTTTTGAGAACATGTAACCCATTTCTGGTGTCATTATTGCACATTCAGTACCAAAACCTGTTTTTGCTACTGATAAACCTAGGAGGCCTCCGATTATGAGCAATAGTATTATGTTTCCTATGTTCTCTGGTAGTAGCATTGAGTGATAAATCTTTGTATCCTCTAGTGATGCAGCCCAACCTTGGGCAATAGCGTAATTGTTACCAAATAGGGCCATGTAGAGTATGACTATTGCAAATATAGCCCAAAACGCGTATAGTGCAAGCCTTAGGAAATCCTTCTGCCAGTTATAGTCCACGTCAAATGTTAAACCATCCGCCCAACCCCAAGAATTTGCTTTCTCAACGTACCACTTAGTGTCCTGAGATTTAAAGTACGGAGTTATGCGCGCTAGACGCATTATATAAATCCCTATTATCGCCCCTATCGTTGCCACTATCATGACAACATAGCTCTTAATGTTCATGGCAGCCCATCCACCCAAAAGATGGTGAAGTGTACATCCTCCCGCTACTCTAGTACCCCACGCAAATAGGAATGCTCCTAGCGCAGTGAACATTAAGAATCTTTTTGGGTATCTAACCCAGTCTCTTAATTCTCCTTCAAGCCACGCAAAAACGAGAGCAGTGATGATCGCCCCGATGATTACCCATTGTATGTCGGGTTGGTAGTCAGCTTTTGTTGCAATTAGGCTTCCACCTGTTAGTGTTGATTCCAGTCCCGCGAGCATTCTCGCCATTCCAGAGGTTACACCTATAAATTTGTGCTTTGGGTGGCTTAACGGTATAAACCAGAAGTTTATTGCTTCAGCTAGACCAGTCGCTAATCCCGCGGTCCACCAGGGCCATTGTTTCTTTAAGAAACTAACTTTTTCGGTGATTCCCAAGTGATATCACCCATAAATAAATTAGCAATTTTTTCGTATTAAGTATGAAATTTTTTCTCTTTAACAGATATTTAAGTAAATAATATATATTTAACATAATTTTCATATGATTTATGCAAAAAATTAAATGAAATTTAATAACAATCTCTAATTAATGAAAAAAATAAAGACCCATAGAATTAGGAAAAAGGGATTTTTTAAATTAAATGACCACCAATAGCCACCCAAATTTTCTCGAATTTATTTGAAGCTTTACTAACCTGTTTCACTAAACCAATCTCCGATAGCTTTTTTAGTGTTTCTTGGACAGTTCTTATTGATAAACCAGATCTTGAAACTATTTCTTTTGTGTCCAAAGGCCCCTCGTTGAGTAATAGATAGTAAATAAATTTAATGGATGGGCCACCGGGAAGCTTTTTTAGCATCTCTGCTTTTTCGATGGGAGTTATCTCTCTATATCTTAATATTTCAATTTCTGGGAGCAATTTATGGTCTGGTAAATAAAGATTTATTGATTTGTTTAACCCGTTCATGAGCTCTAAGATTATCTCTTTACTATTGGCCTCAAAAACCATCTTTCTTAGATCTATGAGATCTAATACTTCGAATATTGTATCCCAGAGGATTTTACCGTCGTGTGTGAATATGAAGGAGGGGAATCTGTTACTAGATTTTGCGGAGAAAACAAAGTAGTTCACTCCTTTACTCCGATAATCTTCGATTCGTTCACTTAATGGCTTCTTAAAAATATTATTTATGAAAACAAGGATTTCCATCTCTGTTTCGTTTTTAACCATGTTAATCGCAGTATACAACTCTTCAAGTGCGGTATTGGGAGACTCTATGAATTCAACAACGTCAAATCCAATTTCTTGAACGAGTTGTAGGAATTTCTTGAACTTCTTTTTAGTTATAAAGTTGCATGTTAATATGGAATCTACGCTAACTTTGACTCCGTTCTCCTTGTAACAATCTATACGTTCCTTAATCGCTTTTTCAGGGTAAAGTAAGTTGATGCTGTAGGGAATTTTTACGTGGTCAATGTATGGAGCCATATTAACGAAAAAGTTTACTGAAGCATTATGACACGGATCAACCACGAAGTTTTTCCAAGTTTTGGATTGGAGCGTGTTGAAGCCTAGAGTTTCAGAGAACCTGTTTACAGTATTATTCTTGAAGTGCCCATATTTTCTTTCTGCCAATTTTTCGCACCTCTTTAATGTATCCCAATTTACTCAAAATTTTAATGCTCTCCCTAATTGTTCGCTCAGGTAAACCCGTTAAGGTAGTTAACCGATCTATACTTAATGGACCGTGCTTCTCTAAAATATATAGAGTGAACTTTGCGGACGGTGTTAATTCTAGTTTCCTATCGGCAGAATATAAGAACGTATCCCCCCGAATACCAAGTCTTAACGTTACGAGGGGAACAACGTCTTCTGGAGAGATATTCCCTAGTTTTACATATGGACCAAAGGCGTTAATAAATTCAGCTTGTTGGTATACTCTAGGCGCTTCAAACATTATTCGATCTAAACCAAAAACCTCAACTAATTTTAACACATTGTCCCATATCACTCTTCCCGAGTCATCGAACAATATTGTGTTTTTCCCAGACTCTCTTCCCTCTATTATGAAAAATTCTATTTTTTTGTGCAACAATTTTGTACCAAGTTCAATGAAGTGTGTTATGGTTCTAGTTTTCGCATACCTTTTTTCGCCTAATTCGAAAACTACTTTGAAGCCTTGATCCAACGCTTGGTCAATTATTTCTTGGATCTTCTCAACGGGGATCATTATGGAGCCGGTGCTTATCTCTATGTAGTCAAACTCATATTTGTTTAATATTTCCAATGTTTCTTTCACTTTGTTTTTACTATAGGCAAATTCTATTAGGGTTCCGCCATTCATTATGTTTATCCCTAGCTCCTTAAATACGTTGATGACATCCATCAAGAAACTTTTTTTAACGATAATAGGCGTCGTCCAACCAAATTTTATAATGTCGAGGAGATCCGCTATTTCCTCCCAGTACTTCCATGGTATTGGTTGAAACTTGTATAAGACCATTGTCACGGTTTCCTTTACTATTTTCTGGATTTCTTCCCGTATGCCCAATATGTCGATTATTCTGTCCATAGTAGACATCTAGTAAAATCTAGGAACATCTTATAACTGATTACCATCGGTTTTAATTATATATTTTATAGTGTCAATAATATGCTAAAAATTATTCACTCTTATTGAACCATATGGTGGTGTCTAGTTTGGACAAAGAAGAACTTGAAAGCTACTTGCAAGTAGTCAATCAAGCTGAAGAAAACCTCAAGAATTACGAGTCAGAAATAGAAGAACTAGAAGCAATAATGAGGGAGATAGAGGACATTGTTAAGGACAAATCACAGCTAGATGAATTATCAAACCGATTGGAGTCCTTGAAAGACAAAGTGAAAGAGTTCGCCAAAAAGGTTACAGAAGTCAAAGAGTTGATATCGGATATAGAAGCCGGTGAACCCACCTTAGAATCCATGGAGGAAAAAATGGAGATAATCGATGAAAACATTGACCTCATGTATGATTATATCGAAGAGATAGAAGACGAACTAACCGATTTGAGTGAGGAAATGCAAGACAAGTTAGATGAAATCGGTGAGTGACGGAAGTTGGTCGTAGTTTTTAATAGTCTTTGTCTATTAATTGGCTAATGTTTTTAGT
>JAGSHR010000239.1 GCA_029855985.1 Candidatus Njordarchaeota archaeon | reverse complement strand
TTTTCCTTTTTCAGTTAATTTGAGCGCTTCTTTTCCCTTAACATCTTCCATTGTTATTAGACCTCTCGCTTCGAGCAAGTACAATGTTAATCCAATTTTTTCAGTGTTTCCTGACACCTTCTCTTTCACGTATTTTCGATCGGGTATTATCTCTGGGTTCGTTTTGTGTTTTTCCCAGGTTTCCTCGATGAAGTTCATTATCTTTATGTCTTCTTTCGTTATGTATATTGGGGGCAAGTATTTTTGTTGTTGGGTTTGGAGTTTGTAAACGTTTAACAATTTGTTGGCTACATTGGTGTAACCGTTTTCGGCCATGTCGTACATTCCCATGCGCTCTAGATACCTCTTATCCTCTTCTGTTAGCTTCTCTTTTCCGCCTTCTATCAGTTTTCTTACTTTCTCGTTGATGTACATTAGTGAGTAGTATAAGGGTATTTCGTTCATGTATTCTCTCAGTTTCATTCCCGCGGGTGTCAACATGTACACTATTTTACCCTTGTAGGGTGGCGAGAACTCTAGGAGTCTTTGGGCTTCCAGTGCTTGTATTGTGTTTTCCGCGTATCCGTGTATCTCCTTGTATCTTAAAAGGATCTTGTAGTCTGCTGGTCCCGTTGGGATAGCCGCTAGGAATTCTGCTATGTTTTGGTCAATGTATAGGTATGGTCTTGAGATTTTATAGGCTTCTAGAACTAGTTTTGCGGCTTGGTTTAGCTTGTTGTCTTTCAGCAAAACCCTCTCGTTTAATAGTGCTTTCCATTCATCCGGGGCGTCTCCCGTAAGTTCATAGTATTTTAGTATATTGATTATCTGTGAGTTTATCCATTGGTCTCTCGGTATGTCTCTTTCAAGTAGGTTTATTCCCTCGTTTGCTTCTATCCAATGCATTGCGTCATAGATCATTCTTCCTTCTTTTGTTAATTTCGCTGTGTTGCCTATTACGTCAACTAACCCCATTATCATTAGCTCTGTTATTCTTCTTGTTAGGTGGTGTTTGTCGATATCGATTTTGCTCCATATCTCCTTGATGTTGCTTGTTTCTTCAAGGAGTTTGATTATTCTTATGTGGTCTTTATGGATGAGCATTTTCCTCACCTTCCTTCCCTATTTAGTTTTTTAGAAAAAGTTAGTTGTTTTATTATTGGTCTTCGATTTCCTCTTCGAAGTCACCAAGGTCAATTTTTTCGATTTTCTTCCTTTTCTTAAAAAATCTCATTATTAGGAATGGCAATAGGAGTATTATTAGGGCGATGCTAACAATTATTAGTGCTTCAAATTCGGACACCGTTAATATTTTGTATTTACTTGCATTAAAAAGCATTTCCAACTTTTTTCACCCACTAATTATATATTATGCTCATCTAAATTTAAAAATTTATTATTAATATTCTATTAATTATAAATCAAAAAACTATGAACGCTCAGAGCAAAGCAAAAACAATTAACGGTTACACCAATCATTAAAATAAAACAATATTTAATAAAAATAGTCCCTAGTCTATTTAAATCTATGAACTATTGATGTTCTTATGGTACATTATCAAGGCTATCAAGCTACCTATCACGTAGGGAAGCTCCCATGTAACCGTGTTAACTACGATGTGTTCTAAGATTATAACCATAATCGTGTAAACTAAAAGTGTCAATACCGCTAATATTATAATGAGCTTCGTTGATTCGTTAAAACGCTCGTTGTTCAATAGGTAAACATTAATGAACTTGTACCACGTTAGAATAGCAACTGGAAGTATTGGCAAAACTGAAATACCAATCAGGAAAAGTGAGTATCTCGCAACTTTGAGCCTCATCTTATCCAACTTGTTTTTTAACCTTAGGAATTCAAGTGCAAAAGCTTTCCCGTAATCTCTCACTAGTTTCTCATAATATACTTTTTTGAAACTCAGTGTGATCTCTGAAGCCTTTTCTAGCAAAATAGATTTCATTTCATTTTTACCCTTGAACTCTGATGCTTCTTGCCAAACTGGGATTATAAAGACTGTTACAATGATTGTTACTAAACCCACTAGCAAAAATAAAATATCCACTTCTTTTCCCCCAAAAAACATAGAGAAGAGATAATATCCTATTAAGGCAAAAAAGTAGAGGTAACCAAACCTTATTAGGGTTTCCCTTAGTTTATATGCTTCCTCCTTTCTTCTCTTAAGTTTTGGTGCGTAAAGCTGGTACACGAAAATCGAGAGGTTCAAAAATATTGAGAATG
>JAGSHR010000175.1 GCA_029855985.1 Candidatus Njordarchaeota archaeon | reverse complement strand
TCATAATGTCTTTATCGAATAGTTGAATTTATTTGTAAATATTTTCCTATATATGATTATAGCCTAATTTAGCGATATATTTATATAAAGTAAGCGGTCATATATTAAGGTAATGTCATAAATTATAAAAGTATAGTGGGGGGTTGAGCTATGCCCTTATCGCTTAGGAGAAAACCAGTAGAGACCCTTGGCGAAGCTCTTACTGGTGTTCTAAAAGAATTAGAAAGTAAAGTAAGAGAAATTGATGGTGGTTTAATTGTCAGGAATGATGGGTTGGTTATAGCTTCATTGATTCGAGAAAATTTGGATAGGGATTTGGTAGCAGCTATGTCTGCTTCTCTACTTAATGTTAGCTCGAGGGTTCTAGAAGAGTTAGAAAAAGGTTCTGTTGAAGATCTTGTTGTAAAGGGGGAGAATGGTTTAATAGCGATTATTTCGGTGAATCCTGAAATTGTTTTAGCAACAATGGCTAAAAAAGATGTTAACCTTGGTTTGTTATTGCTTTCAATGAAAAAGGCTAAAGATAAAATATTAAAAATTATAGAAAGTGAATAGGTTTTTCCCCTTCGTAGAGGGGGGCTGATCCATGAGGGGTGATAAGTTGAGAGGTGCTCTCTTGTATTATTTATTTAGATCTGTGAGAGAGCTGGGTGTTGATCTAAATCTCTTGTTTAGGAGATTTGCTGTCTCGGCTTCTGGTGATATTAAAAGCATTTCAGAGGAGTTCTTTGGTGGGAAGATCGATACTAGTAACTTTGAGCAGATGATAGAGGATCTGTCGAACGTTATGAAAAATGAGGGCATTGTCGAGGATATAAAGATCACAAAAAATGAGGATCATGTAACCCTAGAAGTGAGTAACTGTAGTTTTCTACCTATGGCAGAAAAAGCGATACAAAATGGTGAAAAGACCTGTCCTTTGTGTTTAATCTCTCTAGTTGTTGCGATACCTGCTACAATATCTAAAGGCTATGAGTTGAATCTCGCTGAAAACGAGGTGGATATTGAAAATAAGCGTTGTGTTCTTAAAATCTCACATAAAGTATAAGGAGTAAATATCCTCCTGTGTGCGGTAAATTTAATTTTTTTAATATATTTTTTAAGCGAACTATTTTCTGAATGTGATTTATTTTATTTATGCTTTCTTGTTTTCTCTGATTTTTTCATTCATTTTAACTATTTCGAATATTGCTTCGAATAGTCGGGAGACGTTTTCTTTCAATTTTGCTGAGGTTTGTAAGAATAGTTGAATTTTTATCTTTTGTTTTAGGTCATCCACGAACTTTATAAGAACATCATCGGATATAGTCTTTATGTCTTTTTTATTGCCAACGAGGATAATGAATGCATCTTTGTCTGCGTGCTTATGAATGTTCGGTACCCAATATCTTACTATGTTCATTAATGTTCTTGGTTCTGATAAATCGAAGACTAAAACTATAATCTTCGCTCCCTTCAGGAAATCTATTAAGATTTCAAGGAACCATTTTTGACCTGCAAAGTCCCATATAATCACATTTAGACCTTCCTTTTTCAGTGTGTAGTTGTCGATTCCCACGGTGCTTTTAACATTGGCTATGTCTTCTCCAATAAACGCTTTTATGAGTGAGGTTTTACCTACTCCAGAATCCCCGATAAATGCAACTTTTATGTATTTTTGAGGAGGGGTGCTCATAGGATCACCAAGTAATTTTGGGTTTTTATGTGTGTATAGAGTGGAAAACCATGTGGTTATTATGTAGATAGTGTATTTACCTGATTTATATTTTTTTATTGAATGTCTTGTCTTGCATGAATCGAAAGTGTAATATGGTTTTAAATTGATGATGTTTAAAAGTTCTAAAGCTATATTAAGCACTACTAAGCAGTCTACTATTGTACGCCCTTTTTTATTAAAGGAGTTTTCTTGTTCTTATTCTTAAATTCAATAATAAGAGGGCTTATAGTTGTAGAGGGTTAGCCTGGAGAAATCCGGAAGCATAAATAACTTTCCAAGAAACATGAGGCAATGGTCCTATTCATGAACATTTTGGGTTTTATGGGGATAATAAATGAAATTAGAGGCTAGTGGCTAAGATAATAGTATTGTCCTTTGCTTCTTTGTTCTCTGTCTAAAATGCTTCCAGGTTTATTTATTCTCGGACGGTAAGTATGTTGGTCTCTTCTAAACGTGATTCCAAGGTTTCTCAAGAATTTATTCATTCCTTCAGCCATTTGGTAGGGTCCTGTTGCGTGTCCGTGGACTCCAGGTTCGCCTTCAAAGACGAGTAGTCTACTTGCAATATAGTCAATGAGCATTATGTCGTGGTCTACGACTATTATGGCTGAATTTATGCGTGAACTTAGATTTTTGATTGTTTTTGCGACCCAGTACCTGTCTTCGGCAGATATGTAAGCAGAGGGTTCATCGAATAGGTATATGTCTGCTTTTTGTGCTAGGCTTACTGCGATGGCTGCTTTTTGGAGTTCTCCTCCGCTTAGGTCTCCTAGGGGAATGTCAAGGTTTTTCTCGATTCTTAATGGTTTCATAACATATGTTTTATACCATTGATCGTTTAGGGCTGCTTTGTTTACTTCTCTTATTTTTTCTCTTACTGTTTTCCAGTCCTCGTCTTGAACGAATTCGGTTAGGTATTGGGGTTTATAGCTTATAGTTATTTTTTTGGGTAGTTTATATTCGCCTTCGTCTGGTTCTAATATTCCAGCGATTATTTTAACGTATGTTGTTTTACCTATACCGTTTTGGCCTAGTATTCCTACTATTTCTCCTCTGTTTATTGTTCCCGGTTCTATTTCTAACTTGAAAGTTCCAAGTGTCTTTTTCATCTTGGGGTACTCTACTAATGTTTCTTTTTCTGTTTTATCTTCTTCGGGGGCCCAAATTGTGAATTTAATTGGGGAATCTCTAAACTTTACGTTTTCGTCGGGGATGTATCCTTCGAGAAAGTAATTTATGCCTTCTCTTACTCCTTTTGGTTTTGATACGATACCGAACGCGCCTGGTTCTCCATAGTATATTGATATTACGTCGCTAATATAGTCGAGTATGGCTAAGTCGTGTTCGGCCACTATAACGGTCTTCTTTTTTTCTGCTAGCTCTCTGATGGCTTTGGATATTCTCATTCTTTCTGAGACATCCAAATATGAACTTGGCTCGTCGAAAAGGTAGACGTTTGCGTCTTTCAATAATGCGATAGCTATAGCTAGTTTTTGGAGTTCTCCTCCGCTTAGATCTTTTATGTTTCTATTTAGGAAATTCTTCATAGCAAGTTTCTCTATAACTTCGTCTTTTCCGTTAACTTGATCGTATTTATCGATAATTTCAGCTACCTGGCCTTTAACTACCCTAGGGATCGCATCAACGTATTGGGGTTTAAGAACTACCTTTAGTTTCCCATTAGCAAGAGATTTGAAGTAGTTCTGAAGCGCGGTTCCGCGAAAGTGTTTTATGATTTCATCCCAATCAGGGGGGTTCTTATAATCTCCAAAGTTTGGTTTTAATTGGCCTGATAATATCTTCATGGACGTGGATTTTCCCATGGCATTTTGGCCTAATAAGCCTAGTACTTTCCCCTCGGAGGGATATGGGAGGCGGTAGAGAGAGAATGCATTTGGGCCATATCTATGAACGATTTCATCTTCAACTGGTGCAGGGAGATTAACGATTGTGATGGCGTGATAAGGGCATACTTTAACGCAAATGCCGCATCCTATGCATAGTTCCTCGTCGATGATGGGGTATCCTTCATCGTTTTTTTCGAAGACCTCAATTCCCGAGCGTTGTGGTGGGCATACGTTTATACAAGCATAACCGCATTTTTCAAATTTACATCGTTCATAGTCAATCACGGCAATTCTTTTTTTACTCATTTCTCTCACCTTGTATGGTTTCTATGATGTTCAAGGCAGTATCAAGTGACTTTTTAACGTTTGTAGCCATAATGTATGCGTCTTCTCCATCTGAGTAGTATTTTTTAACTACTCCCACTTTTTCCATCCCAAATTTTTCATATAACTTTATGGCGGGTGTGTTACTTACTCTTACTTCTAAATAGACTTCTTCGAGGCCCTTTTTAAACATTGCATTCATTCCAAGTGCCAAAAGAATTTCTCCTATATGTCTCCTTCGGTATTCTGGTAGTACGGCAATTGAAAATACGTGTCCCTTTCTCACTATGTGATCTGTGTTAAAGAAAGATTTGCCTTTATCTTCTTTGTTGATGATATATCCCACTACTTTGTCTAATTGCTCATCTACTGCAACGAAAGATATGTCTTTAAAGAGACGGTATAACGCAATAAAAGTGTATCGTGAATAATTTTCAGGAAGGGACACTCGATTTACATACATCACATCAGGAATGTCTATAAAATTAATATTTCTAAAGGTAATATTATTATTTGTGATGGTTGTTCGATCAGTTTTATGGAGACTCAACGTCATCTCCCTGAGCACTTGTTTAGTCGAAATTAATTTATTATTAAATATTTTCACACAAATTATACTCAATGATAGTTAAAGTGATTTAAATGAGTGAAGGGAAAGAAAGTTACTTGCTCTTAAAGTTGTTTAGAACACCGATACAAGTGAAGATGATCGAGATATTGCTTCAGTACCATGATGACTACTTCACACTAAGCAAGATGGCTAAAATGATTGATGCATCGCCAGGTTCCATATCAAAAAGAATCACTTATCTAAAAGAATTAGGCGTTATAAAGTTCGTAGAAGGAAGCGAAAAAACAAGAATATTCAAGCTAAATGTTGGAAATGCACTGGCTGATCTCCTACTTGATTTCTACCAGAAACTCAACAAGATAGGAGTAAAAAACTTAAAAAAACAACCTTAATCAAAAACATATATTGAGAAAAGCGAGGTAATTGATTGCGGGGGTTCCCGAGCGGCTAAAGGGGCCGGACCCCGTCAAGGGGGGCCAAACTCAAGATCCGGTGGCGTAGGCCTTCGAGGGTTCGAATCCCTCCCCCCGCACCATTCAGGTTTAATTTAACTTCTTTGCTTAAATTGATAAGTAGCATTGGATAGTTCATACGTGAGAGATGGAGTGTCGATAATTTTTCGGTGTTCTCTTTGGAGATTCTCGATTATGATGAAAAAAAGAACAAACTGAAGCTTAAAATAACAAGTTTAGATGATTTCTACTTTCTTTACAATTTCATTCGAAAGGGTGATCTAGTTAGGGCTAAGACAACTCGAAAAGTTCAAGTTGGCGGTGAAAGCGGTGAACAAGTAAGGATCCCTATGAATCTAACGATACATGTTGATCAAATAGGTTTCCAAGAATTTGCCAAACGAATCCGAGTTAAAGGTAAAATCGTTGAGGGTCCTGAAAGATTTGTTTCCATAGGTTCGCATCACACAATTAATCTTGAGGTTAACGATGTTTTTGAATTGATTCGTGAAGATGGTTTTACTGAAGAGGATCTGGACTTATTAAAAGAAACACAGGAAAGATTTCATGGAAAACCCGTTGTGTTAACTGCTATTAGTGATGATGAAGCAACTGTTGGGGTTTTAACACCAACGGGTCTAAGAATTGTGAAAACCGTGTATCATAGTTCTCCCCAAAAAGGTTTCTCTTCAGCGAAAAATGATAAGGAATTTATGAATGTATTCTTCACGAAGGTTTTCAACATAATTAAGGAACTCCTCGATCAATATAATACGGATATTGTTATAGTGGCCGGTCCAGGGTTTACTAAAGAACACTTCAGCAAATTCTTAAAAGAAATGAACAAAAGTCTAACAGTATATACTGATTCTGTGTCTAATGCGACTGAAAATGGTTTATATGAGATCATTAGGAGAGGTATCCCAGATAAGATAGTCCAACAGCATAAAATCGTTGAGGAAGCCAAAGCCATAGAGGAATTATTAATGCATCTCGGCAAAAACGATGGCCTAGTTGTATTAGGCTTAGATCGTGTCTACAATGCAGTAACATATGGAGTTGCAGAAAAAATACTGGTCAGTTTCTCAAAAATAAATTCGCTAATTGGGGAAGAACGAGAAAAATTAATGGAGATTCTTAAGCAAGCAAAAATATATAAGGTTAAGACTGTCTTTATTTCCAATTTGCATCCTCTTGGAGAACAATTTGAGCGAATGGGGGGTATCGCAGCAATATTAAGATATAAAACAGAGGTGTGATCGTATGGAAAGGATGCTCCAAGTAGCTGTTGACGTTATAGAGCTAAGCAAAGCGGTAAAAATCGCATATGAATCCTATATAAATGGCGCCGATATAATTGAAGCTGGAACACCCCTAATAAAAATGCACGGGACCCTACCCATCAAAATTTTCAAGGAAATTGCCGAAGATAAGCTCGTTTTAGCCGATTTAAAAACGCTTGATGCAGGGAAATTAGAGGCGGAAATAGCATTTTCAAGCGGCGCAGATATAGTTTCCATAAGCGCCTTAGCGGATATTAAAACGATCACAGATGTCATTGACGTTGCAAGAGAGCATGGAGGGAAAGTGTGCGTTGATTTATTAAATGTAAAGGAAATGAGAGAGAAAATAAAATGGTTGCTTAATCTCAATGTAGACTATATTCTAATACATTTGGGGCTAGATCAGCAAGCAAGGGGGCTAAATATTGTTGAGTCTATTAGGCCCGTAGCGGATTTAATACCAAAGCAGAAACTTTCTGTGGCGGGGGGGATAGGACCCCACAATATACATGAGATTTTAGTGTTTAACCCCTCTATCGTTGTTGTTGGTGGAGCAATATACAAGTCAGAGAAACCAGGTGAGGTGGTTAAGAACCTAAAAAATGTTTTATTGAGGAAATAAAATACCTTTGGAGAACTTGAATAAGAAATTTATACTCTTCTTCCTCTTCTTCCACCAGGCCTTCTTATGGAGTCATGGGGTAGTGGTGTAACATCCTCGATTGAAATAATTCTCAACCCCGCTCTAACTAGTGCCTTTATAGCCGCGCTAGCCGCCCTATTATTAGGTTGTGTGCTCCTGTTTCCCCCACGTCCCCTTACTTTTACAATCAAGCGTGTAATGCCTGCAGCTTTAGCTTCTTCTGCTGCAGCTGCAGCTGTTCTCATTGCAATCCAAGGGGTGGGTTTATTTCTGTCAACATCTGTGAACATTCCACCGCTTTTCCTTGATATGGTTTCGGATCCTGTGGCATCAGTAATATGAACTATGGTGTTATTTTTTGACGCATATATGTATGCGATCCCTATTTTCTCCACTTTTTCTTTCGTTGACATATGGATTCACCTCTTACTCTTCTGCTTTTTCTTCTAGAGCTTCTTCCATTAGTTGTTTCATCTTAACATAGGGTGATCTAGGGTGAAGCTCCACTACGTCATCTCTCTTGACTAAGTATCCTGGGGCCGTAACAATTCTACCATTCACAGTGATGTGTCTGTGTGTGATCATTTGTCTTGCTTGATGTATGGTTGTAGCAATGCCCTTTTCGAATACTACCGTTTGGAGCCTCCTCTTCAAGAGGTCTTCGACTGTGAGATTCAGAATGTCGTCCAAAGTCGCGTTCTCGTCTAAGATTGCAAGTTTATATAGTTGTCTGATTAATTCTTGTTCTTCTTTTTTTCTTTGCTCAGGAGGGATCGCTAAAAGTTTTCTGGCTCTTGCTCTATAGTGGCTAAGCATTGTTCTAAGTCTCCACAATTCTCTCTTATTTCTTAATCCATAAGCTCCAGCTAATTGGAGTTCCTCTTCTAAGCGATCCTTCTGCCATGGGTGAGAAGGAGTTTTATATTTCTTTCTTTGTTTCTTTGGGTCGCCCATCTAATCCCCTCCTATTTCTTCTTTTTAACTCCCACTGTTAATCCTTTTCTTCCCGTAGTTTTTGTTCTTTGGCCTCTTACCTTTAATCCCAATTTGTGTCTTAGTCCTTTCCATGAATTAATCTTTATCATCAACTCAATATCTCTTCTTGTCCTTAAGATTAGATTGGATCCCGTATAATGCAGGTTTTTTCCTGTTTCTGGGTCTCTCTGTCTATTTAACATCCATCCAGGTATACCATGTTTCTCTGGGTCTGATAGGACCTCGTGTATTTTCGCTATTTCCTCATCTGTTAGGAATCCTGCTAGTTTATTAGGATCAATACCTGTTACCTTTAATATGGCGTTGGCAAGTGACTGACCCACTCCCTTAATTTTTAATAATGCATATCTAACTGGGACATCTCCTTGCACGTCTACGCTTAATATTCTGACCAAGTGTCTGTATTCTGCTGGCTTGGTGAATTCTGCTAATAAGCCCTGTATCTTTTTTGCTCTTGTGTCTTTCTTAGATTTACTCAATGTAATTCACTCTCGCAAACTTACGTTATTCTCTTTAATTCCATCATATTGTTTTGATTTTATAGTTTTAAGATAAAAATTTTTGGATTAAGATTATACCTTTAAAGTTTCAAAGTTTTTAAAAAGGTGATGTTTTGAAAATCGGTGTAATCGGCGGTTCTGGATTATACGAGTTGCCGGGTTTATCTAACGCAGAGGAAATAATGGTCAACACTCCTTTTGGTTCTGTTACTTTACTGTGGGGTTTAAAAGGGGATAAGGAAGTGTTTTTCTTATCGCGGCATCAAAAAGGGCATAAGGTTCCTCCCCACATGATTAACTATAGGGCAAACATCTATGCGTTATTTAAGTTAGGCGTAAACTATGTGATCTCTACAAACGCTGTGGGGTCTGTAAGGGAATATATAGAACCAGGATATATTGTTATTCCCGATCAAATCATTGATTTAACTAAAAACAGGGTTTATACGTTCTTTGATGGTGATTTCGAAGTCGAATTTCCCGATGGTAGAAAGAAAAGTGGAGTCATTCATACGGATGTCTCGGAGCCCTACTGTAACTTATTGAGGTCAAAAATAAAAGATGCAGCGGAGAAACTCGGTTTAAAGTATATCTATGGTGGAACTTATGTATGTATGGAAGGCCCAAGATTTGAGACGCCCGCTGAGATAAAATTCATCCAACTAATTGGAGGGGATATTGTTGGTATGACGAGCTCACCAGAAGTATTTCTAGCTAAAGAATTAGAGTTATGTTACGCTTCGATTTCAGTTGTCACGAACCTAGCAGCTGGTATGCAGAAAAAGATTACTCACGAGGAAGTCATAGAATTATTTAATGAGATGTTAGGAAAACTTGTGGAGTTAATTTCGCATATAATTGATATGTTATAGGTGGTTGAATGCAAGCACCGTTAATAAAAATCGGGGAGTTAAGGGGTGCCAGATCGCTAAGCGAGTTTGGACAAGTAGGCTACGAAACAAAAAATCACGAAAACCTCTTATTTGTGAGAATCGCAGGGTTTATAACTAATATAGTTGACGGAAGGGATAGAGGCTATCTTTTTCTTCGTGTTGACGACGGCAGTGGGAGTATTTTAGTTAAATTTTTCGTTAAAGATGACCGTCAGTTAAAGGAATTAGAAATATTTAAGCCATGGGATTTTGTTTTAGTTTTAGGTATGCTCAAGCACTGGAAAGACGAGATTTACCTGCAACCTTTTTCGGTCATACCCCTTAATTTCGAGGAGGAGCTTTATTATAGGGGGAAATTATTAGTTACATTTTATGAGAAAGGTAATTAAGGCACTACTTTTTTAAATATGTTTTTTATATCATGATTACGCAATTTGATAGTAATATAAATTCATGGTAAAAAGATTCATGTATGTTTAATCTAACTCTTCTAAAATTTTGGAGTGTGTGTGTAATGACCGATAAAAAACACTCTTTTAGTTATAAAATAGAAAATTGTGTTGGCTCTGCTAATTTAGGAACAAGCCTCAACTTAAAAGAATTGTATAAATACTTGATTAGACTTCAAAGCGAGCTACAAAGTGAATTAAGGGATAAGGGGGAAAGTGATGATATTTTAATTGGGGGGGAGTACCCATTCCTTGTTAGGCATCAACCAAGAGAATTCCCTGGGTTGATTTTGAAACTCAGATTTCAAGTTAGAGCTAGCCTCCTTGTGTTCTCCTCAGGGAACATTGTTATAACAGGAGCTAAAAATAAAGAAGAACTAGATAAGGTCGCAAAAATTGTAGTTGAGTTATTCAATAGGTGTGGGTTTAAGATTAAAGAAGTTCCAAAGATAAAGCTTCAAAATATAGTTGCTAGCGCCGATTTAGGCAAATCCATTAATCTAGAGCTAGTCGCTTCGATAATGGGTGAAAATGCTTATTATGAACCCGAGATATTCCCTGGGTTAATATTTAAGATGGACCAACCAAAAGTTGTTCTTTTACTGTTTAGATCTGGTAAAGTTGTTTGCACTGGTGCGAAGAGTGAGAAAATGATAGAAGAAGCCTTGGAGAGAATAGATCAAATTCTAGAAGAGATTGACGCATACACTGAAGAGTAAATGTTTTTTGAAGGTATATCTCACTCAAATATTTATCTGCTTGAGGAGAGTTAATCTTAAATAGTATCGTCATTTGTTTTTGTTTTTTGGGAATACTTTAATTCCTTATAAGAATGCAAGTGTCTTGATAGCCCCGTGGTGTAGCGGACAAGCATGCCTGGCTCTGGACCAGGCGACGAGGGTTCGAATCCCTCCGGGGCTACCAAATTTTCTTCTAAATTCAAATAATTAAAATCCTAAAATAAGGGACATGCGTTTTTTCTTTTGGATGATTCTGTTTTGCTTTGAATTTTTTATAAACTCTAAAACTTAAGGCCTAGTCATTTTTCCTAAATTTAATTTTTGGTTTTTCTAGTCCTGTTATCTCCCATACGTTGGGAATTTGATCGGGGTAGAACGTTTCTATATCTTTTATTATCGTGACTATCCTACCTGTTGAATCGTGTATACTACCTGGCATTCTAAGTAGTCTAACAGTGTCCATTGTGACTTTTTTATCTATTCGGGGTAGCTTTTCAACGATTTTGCTCCATATTTTTTTAAGCATGATCTTCTGCTGTTTAGGGTCTATCATGTTTACTTGGTATTCTTTTCCATAAATTTTGAGGGCCCTTTCCCTATATTTTATAGGGTAAAAACCATGTTGCGACATGTTTATGTAATCTGCTATTGCTTCTCTTTCTAATTCCCCTAAGTGGAATGCGTTTTCATCATGAACCCATGCGTGGAGTCCGCGGCGACCTGAGTAAACCCATGTTATTTTCTCAAAACCAAAATCTTCCCTTAATGTTTCGTCTATAAATAGGGCGGCATTAGTTATTAACGGCCAGCACTTGGGGCAATAGTGATCTTTTCCTTTCCCGCATGTCCTAATGTCATCGTAGTCTGTGAGATCTAGATCTATTACTAGTTCTCTTCCTATCCAGTTTTCTTTAGAGATAGGGTTTTTGGGTGTTGGACCTTCAGTGTAAACGGCGCCAATATATGCGCCTACAACGTTTCTTTCGAGTAAGAATTTTTTAAGTTCAGATGGGTTTTTAAACGATATATTTCGTATGAAACGGAGTTCTTCGTTGGATGAAACAGTAAAACCGAATTCCCTTAAGTGGAATGTCTTTATTGGGATAACTTTGAACATTGGTTCAAAAGAGAAGAATTTGGAATAATAAATTTTTGCTGCTTCTGTTAAGCTCGTTGTCACCATTGAAACACCATTTTTAGACTCCGAGAATTATCTTTCTAGTTTTTGGTCTGACCTTAACTAATATCACGTGGCCACAAATTGGGCACATCGGTAAATCATTTTCACTCATAAAAATTTCACTGATCTCGAACACCGCACCACATTTCTCGCACATATATCTAGATTTAGCTCCATGAGGTAGATTCTCGGTTTCTTTTACCATCTTGATCACTATCAGTCATCATTTCAAAAGACTCAAATTGATTAATAGTTAGAGTAATGCTTAAAAATTTAAATTTTCTATCACTAAAACTATAAAATGACTTTTAAGATGAAATAAGCTTAGGTTCGCAGTTAGAAAATACATAAGAACGCTTTCGCCCCGGTGGTGTAGCCCGGCCAAGCATGCGGGCCTCTCAAGTCCGCGACGCGGGTTCAAATCCCGCCCGGGGCACCAAAATTGTATCCTGCGCGGGTGGTCTAGCTGGTTAGGACGTCGGCCTCCCAAGCCGATTGCCCGGGTTCGAATCCCGGCCCGCGCACCAATTTAACTTAATGATGGATGGGCCCGTAGCTCAGCATGGATAGAGCGGCGGCCTCCTAAGCCGTCTGTCGCGGGTTCGAGTCCCGCCGGGCCCGCCAACTGTTTTTGTTTGCTTTTATTTCTCGTTGTTAATGTGTTTTTTGGTGTTTGTTTTGTCACGCCTTGTTTCATATATGAGTGGGACCGCTGTAGGGTTGAATTTGATTTCGTTGTATTATCTTAGATTTGAGAGTTTGTTTCCTAATTTAGCTATTGTCTTTTCTCTTCTTTATATTATCATAGCAATAACTCCTAACGCTTCTTTATTGGTTTTGGTTGCTTCAGTTGAAGTGCCCATACTAGTGGAATTATTTAGAAAGTTAGCTTCAGTATCCTTGGAGACATCATCTGTTTTTATTTTTTTCAAACTAAGTGTTCTATTATGGGTTTATTTAGTGATTTTTAGGTTTGGGTCTCTCGTAGTTTAATTCGGGTGATAGATTGAACAAGTTATTAATAAGAAATAAAATTGCTATAAACCATGTTAGAATGTTGCATCAATATGGTTTAATCTTATATAAAAAAGGAGAAATAAAAGCTGCCAAGAAAATGGGCAAATTGGTAAGATCCTTTATCAAAAATTTTGGTTTAAAATGGAGTCCCGAAATCAAGTATTTTTACTGCAAAAGGTGTAAATCATTTATTTTTCCTGGAGTAAACATGAAAGTCAGAACGAGAAGTAATAGAAAAAGAATTGTTATAACTTGTACGCTATGTAACGGTTCTAAGAGGTACTTAGTCGGTCAATCAAGAAGCTTCCTCAATTCCAAGATTAAAACAAAGGAGAAAATGTTTAAAACCAAAAAAATTATAAAGCAAAAACATAGAAAATATAGAAGATGAAATGAGGGCCCGTAGCTTAGTGGCTATAGCGCCCGGCTGATAGAGGCAATTTTAGTCTTCAGAGACCGGGAGGTCGGCGGTTCGAATCCGCCCGGGCCCACCAATTCTATTCTAGAAAAGCGGGGGTTCCCGAGAGGTCAAAGGGGCCAGACTGAGGCTCTGGTGGCGTAGGCCTGCGAGGGTTCGAATCCCTCCCCCCGCACCATACTGATTTAGTTTAGTTTTTTTATTTTAATCTAAAATACACTAAATGTTATGGAATTTAGAAAAAGGGAAATAGGTCCCTATAAAAAGTCCGTAAGAAGTACACTCTTAGGGCGGGTATCTATTCAGTTTATATAAGGCTAGACATTTCTGAATAAACTTGGGCAATCTTTTCGTGGATAATTTGTGTGTCTATCTTAACTAGTTAATTTTTTAGTATTTATAATTATCAAGAAATTAACATTTATTTTTAATGATTTTTTAGATATGGTCTATGTCATCTTGAAAAATGTTTGTTGTTAGCTGTTAGTTAATTTTGAAATTAATTTTATATAGCAATTTATCTTTAATTAAAATATGCTATTGTGATTATCGTTGGGAATAATTTTAGATGTTGTAGTGGTGATCTGATGGCTAGTTATGAGAAGCCGATGAAAAGAATACGAGTAAAGATTGTGTTAATTGGAGATGGAGGAGTTGGTAAAACATCTATTGCCAAAAGGTATCTTGGGGAATCATTCGAACATGAGTACAAAAGAACGATAGGTGCTGATTTCTATGTTAAGAGAAATGTTTATGAGGACCCAGATTTAGGAAAAATAATGTTTGAGTGGTTGATATGGGACTTGGCTGGGCAGCCAGCCTACAATGAAGTAAGACCGCTCTACTATAGGGGTGCCCAAGGGGCTCTCTTAGTTTTTGATGTAACTAGGCCTGAGACTTATTATAATCTTCCGAAGTGGCTATCTGAGTATTGGAGACATTGTGGTGCGGTTTTGCCTTTTGTACTGGTGGGAAACAAAATTGATATAAGGGATAGTAGCCCGAATCCTGTACCTCCCGAAGCTGGGAGAGAATATGCTAAAATCACCTCAAAAACAGTAGGCGTTCAAATACCATATATTGAAACATCTGCAAAAACAGGGGAAAACATAAATGAGGCCTTCAATTTTCTAGCAAAAGTGATACTTAGCTATACTAAACTAAAGTTGCAAAAGAAATAGATAAGTTTTTGTCTGATTCTCCTTTTTTAATTGTCTTCTCTCATTTTAGCGCTGAAACGTTTTCAAATTGTCTAATGAGGTTAAGCGCCAAGTCTTGTAATTCCCATTCGAGTTCCGCAGATTTTAATAACTTTTGTCTCGTATTTTCATCGAGATTCCTATAGGCCAAGTCTAAAGCTCTTCTGAGAACGCATAGTAATAATTCTCTTAGTTTCTGGTTTTCTTTTATTAGAAAAATTGGTTTTATGATTTCAAAAAATTGCTCTGGTTTTTCTCTTGCTTTTTGAATAACTACATATGGCTGGCTAGGTATATTGTTCTCGTGTTGATTGAAAAACCAATTTGAAAGTTTCAGTGTAACGTAGTTCAGTGTATTGATATGACCACTGAATTCATCTGTGCATGTATTCACTGCATCATCGTCTCGAAGGTATTCTTTTAGATTATCCTCATTTATGCTTTCATTAATAAGTAATCCGACAACATAATCGAAAGGTAGTAGTAATGGCTCATATTTTTTCATCACGTTTTGTTTTACTTTAATTATACGTTCCTCTCTAACGTTAGTTCTCTTTTGAACTTTTTTGGAAATGTGGTTAATTTCGATATGAACGATTCCAGGAATGGTAGTTGTAAAGACTAAAGCGTTCTTGGGGGGTAACTTACTAGCACTTATGGCTTCTGGTAGTTCTATTATCGGTATATCTGTCGCTTTGGGGTCAGCTCCCAATAGAAAAAAAGTACCAACATTTTCGATAATATCAGTAGATATCGATGAGAATGATTGAGTAATTGTGATAAGCGACAAGCCATACTTTCGAGCAAGAATCGCAAAATCCTCTATAATAGAAGTGTCCGCAGCACTCTGTCTATTTCGCCACGGAACAATATACCTTGCTTCCTCTATTACTAAGAACGTTCTTCTATTCAAGTCGTAATTCATTGTTTTCAAAAGGGTATTGAACAACAATTTTAACAATATGTTCATAAGTATTATGAGGTCCCTTTTAGAGGCCCCCTTGTGTACAAGTGATGATAAATCAAATATGACATTTTTACCCACGAGATTGTCAAAGTTTAAATTAGTTTCCTTAACCCAAAATATGGATGAAATAACCCCCGTAAAGAGAGGTCTCACCCGATTTATAATAGCGAAGAAAGTATTATGCATTTGGACCTTAATTGTTTGATTAGAGGCACTCCACAGATTTATTATGAAACCTAAAGCATTTCTTAATATTTCCTTATCCTCCACAATAGTTCTAAAAATACTCTCGTGGAAAATATACTCCATCTGGGGGGAAAGCTCAAAAGACGTCCCTTTGAGTGTTTCAGAATACAGTCTAGATAAAAAGTAGGCATAATCTTGAGGGTCCTCTTTGGTATCGAAGATATTTAACCCTATTGGATTCAAAGGGTCGTCAAAAGTTATGTGTAAAAATCCCATGTCTTTGAGATACTGGTATTCTCCGTGAAAATCGATTATCCAAACATTTCCAAGTCCTTTATTAACTATTTCTTTCACGATTTGCATTGCTAAGCGTGTTTTACCTTTTCCCGAGGGGCCCACTATTAAAACATGCCTCTCTAGATCATCTAATGTAAGGTAGAAAGGCAGCGCTTTCATATTTCCAAATTTCTGGTAGCCTATGAATATGTCTCCTCGGGATTTTTCCTTAAGGATTACCGTATTCAGTGGGGTTCTCTCTTCCTGTGGGCTCCAGATTATCGCGAGCGATACGAAAATTTGAACAACCTTATTAAATAAACTTGATTCTACGGGCATATTTGGTATTAAGAGCGGTTGTTTTGTAATTAAGGAGAAAATTGTTTTTTTATTGTAAGTTTCCCTTAAATAGTTTCGCTTCTTAATGATCCCTAATGCGACAAGTAGCGATATAATATCATTCATAGGTTTTTTGTAGGAAAAGCGTTTATCATTCTTTCCGAAAATAGCCATTGATAGTATTATACTTTGCCTAGGTGAACCATTTGCCTTAGGATAGAAAATCCTTGTTTTGTTTGAGCACTTTAGTGTTACCAAAAAACCAGTTGAGTGTTCAGGAAATCTTATTTGGAAATTTTGAAGAGAAGTATCTATATGAAGTTCACTTAGGTCCTCTTCTCTTTTACTTATCTTAATAAGGGGGTTCTCTTCGCGATATAATTCAAGGATACCTATCCTTCGCAAAAAATAGAATTTGTTAAAGATAATCTTTCTAAATTGTTTTTCGTTCACAAGAAAAGGTTGCGAGGTTGCATTTAGAATACTAAAAAAACTTATAAATCCGTCGACTTTATCAAAAAAGTCGTTAATGTTTCTGTTTGTCAAATAAAGTATCGATTTATGAAATATCAATAGCACTTTGAAGATATTTTGCCTCCTAATGAAAAGAAAACTAACAGAAATGTTCTTCATATCGTTGCTGCACAAGATCAAATCAAAATTGGCATTGTGCTGGAGTAGGTCCAAATTTTTGTAGTTGCCATGCTGGGGCGAGACTAAATATATTGCAAAGAGATCCCAACCCAAATTCTTTTTAACAGCAAATAATAATCTGTTGTCCACATTGATTAACTCGATGTTACTTTTCTTTTTTCCTGGATATTGCATATTTAATACCAATAGAGAACCCTTTTGGTTAACCCCCAACGCCTCAGCGTTGAGGTTCTTTGGGCATTCGACGAAAGGCTATGTATTAGAGGTTTAACTCCATTATTTCCATCAACTTAGCTCATATGAACTTAGCTCGGAAACCATCAAGAGTGTTGCAATAAGTTTAAGTCCCACAACTAGGGGAGACACCAAAAACCTTTATTCGCACTAAAAGCAATTATTTCAATAAACTATATAAAGAAGCGAATACAATAGCATTAATGGTTTTTTCTCCTGTCTCTGATCCGATCTGGATTAAGTTTAATCGATTCGTCTTATGGGTTTATTTCGTGTTTCCGACAGAGTTTTCGTTAAAAATTATGCGCTTATGAGAGTGCTTAAAGTGCAAAATAGAAACCGAAAACTTTTTAAACTATCTTAGGATTATTAGATTTCGACCCTAGGAACCGTAAGTCAAGCACCCCCACGGAGGGTGAGTACTGCGGTCCGGGAGGCCGCGGGAGAGCCCTCTGCTCTCCTTCGGGAGGGCCATAGGGGGGTGGTAATACCCGCACTCATCTGAACGCGGAAATTCCTAGGGTCGTTCTTCTGCTTCTATTTTCTTATCGAAATATTTCGTCTTTCTAGTAAAATAAAACTTCTTGTCTCCTTGATAAAGATGTTATATTATAATCCCACTATTAATACATGATAGATAACTCATGATGGATATTTATGATGGCGTATCTCAGGTGAGCCCGTTGGTAAAATATTACATTGAATCTTATGGATGTGCTGCTAATGCATATGACACTGAAGCAATGGAGAATTTACTGCGCCTGAGCGGGTTTGAAAGAGCGTTCTCGCCGTACGACGCAGATATTATAATTATTAACACATGTATTGTAAAGAAAGTCACAGAGGATAGAATGCGATATAGAATAAAAGCGCTCTCAACTCTTAATAAACCTTTAATCGTAGCAGGTTGCATGGCAGAAGCTCTACCAAATCTCGTGAAGAAAATAAATCCCAAGGCAAGTCTCGTAGGCCCTTATCATATCGATAAAATTACGGAGTACGTAAAAAAAGCTCTAAAAGGGGAAACAATAAAAGCCATAGGTAAGGTCTATTTAGAAAAACCTTCCATACTATTAAATAGTGATAATCCTAGTGAAGAAAGGGTTGGGGTTATACCCATATCCCAAGGTTGTCTAGGTACATGTACGTTCTGTATAACCAAATTTGCAAGGGGGCACCATTATTCGTACCCTCCAGATTCAATTATAAAACTCGTGAAAAAATTTGTTGAGAAAGGCGTGAAGGAGATCAGACTAACAGGACAAGACTTAGGTCCATATGGTACAGATATTAAAACGGACTTAGCTGAATTACTTGAAAAAATATGTGAAATTCGTGGGGAGTTCATGGTTAGAGTTGGAATGGCCAGTCCAAACACGATATATCCAGTTTTAGATCGACTATTAGATGTAATGAAAGAGTGTAACAAGATATACAAGTTTTTACACATACCTGTTCAATCTGGTTCGGATAGAATTCTTGAATTGATGAAAAGGGGCCATAAAGCAGATCTCTTTAAGGAGGAAGTAAAGATCATTAGGCGAAAGTTGGGGAACGATGTTTCGATAGCTACAGATATAATAGTAGCATTTCCAGGGGAGACCGAGGAGGATCATTATCTAACATTGAAACTTTTGCAAGAGACAAGGCCGGATGTAGTTAATGTTTCAAGATATGGTGACCGACCAATGACTGTTGCATCAAAAATGTACCCGAAGGTTCATAGTGGTCTAGCTAAAAAAAGATCAGCTGAGATATCCAGGCTTGTTCGTAAGATAAGCCTAGAAAAAAACTTAGAATTCCTACACAATAAATTTGATGTTCTAATTCTTGATATGGATGATAAAAGATTGATAGGCAGGACTAAAAATTACAAGCTAGTTTATGTAGATGATCCTGAGGGTGCTAGAGATTTTTTAGGCGAGTGGGCAACAGTTCATATTAGGGATGTGACTTGGAAGGCACTATATGGCACAATGCTAATCAATAAGCTAAATACACAAGTAGTCAATAAAGTGAAAGAATTTTCATGAAGTCAAGAGGTATCTATGTCAAAGTTATATGGTATTCCCCCTCTTTCGTCTTAATGATGAATGCACCATCCTGCTCTAAAATATTTTTCACGTTTATCTTATAAACACCGGGTTTAAGTATAGAGAAGTTCTCCACATCTTCTTCTTTGCGTTTTAATAATCTGAAAAAACGAGAGCCACAATAAGGGCATTTAGTTGGAAACCTGCTTTTATCACCATAAAAACGCCCTCCACATTTAAGGCACTCAAATTGCATATTAGACACCCAATGAAGTGAGCAAGATTTAAACGAATTAAAAGGAAAATATTATTCAAGGAATATTTGGGCTTGTTTCTTCTATTGATAAAGTGTGTTTAAATATGTCTACGAATGCAACCCTTGACATGTTTTTGTCGGAACAAAAAGAGACCCCGACGGAAGAGAGAAAAGAAAAAGTTGTAATCAGAGACACACAAAAAAACATAATGGATTATGAATCTACCCTATTAAAAGAGTTATATTCCTTGGCAGAACCAAAAGAGGTGGAAGAAGGGCAAGATTTGTTCTTACTATCCGTTGAATATGACTCCGAACGCAATACCGCTCTACTTAAATTCTACGATGAGAATACTGGGAATGTTCTAATAGTGCGCGACAAAACAAATCATCGACCCTACTTTCTCACTAATCAACTAACCGAAATGCAAAAGGAGGAAATCAAGAAGCGATACGGGGAAAAGGTTATAAAAATAGAGGATGTCACAAAATACCATCCCCTAATGGATAAGACAATTAAAATGAGTAAAATAATTGTAAGTGATCCTCTCGCCGTTGGTGGTAGGGGTGGTTTAAGGGAGAAAATAGGCGAAGATAATTCCTGGGAAGCGTGGATACCATATCACCTTAACTACATATATGACAACTATCTTTGGCCATCCCACTATCATAAACTCGATAATGGTATAGCAAAACCCCTAAAACTAAGCGAACTTAAAGTTCCTAAAGAAAAAATTGATGAAATTCTTTCATCTGTTGAAGATGATCTAAAACCACTTGCAGAAAAGTTTCTCCCTGCTCTTCTGGCTAGGATTCCAGAAATAGAATTTATCTCAGTTGATATCGAAGTTGCTGGAGGGGGAAGGATCCCCCAATCCGATGAACCCATATACCCAATAATTGCAATATCTTTAACGGGGGTAATCAGAGAAAACAAGAGTAAAAAGGACGTAAAAATAATAATGTTATATGAAAGGGCAGGCATTGAGAATAACGTATCGATAAAGAGAGAGGAAGGCGCATATAAAGTTGGGGAAATCAACGTAGGTGGGCAAGTAGTCGAAGCAAGAATATATACAAGCGAAAAAATAATGTTGCTAGATTTTTTCAAGATGCTTTATAAAGCCCCCATAATAGTAACGTTCAACGGAGATAATTTTGATTTTCGATATATGGTTAAAAGAGCAAGACACATAGGTATTCCAGATAAAGTTATACCTATAAAATTGAGCGCAAAAGGTCCCTTGAGAGAAGCAAGGATACGATATGGAGTTCATATTGATTTATACAAATTCTATTCAAATGCGGCAATAAAAGTCTATTCTTTCTCGAATAAATATGACAACGTTAGTCTAGATGCGATTGCTGAAGCCCTATTGGGAAAAAGAAAAATAGAGGTAAAAAAAGAAGAAATCGAAAAGTTAACATTGCTAGACCTAGCAAAATACTGTTGGTGGGACTCATACCTTACGGCTGAACTATTTAAAATGAACAATTGGCTTCCCTTCAAACTAATGGTAACATTATCAAGAATAACTAGAATGCCTATCTTTGAAGTCACGAGACGCGGTGTTTCATCTTGGATCGAAAACTGGTTCTATGCAGAACATAGGGAGAGGAATTATTTAATCCCTAACCCCTATGAGTTATCCGAAAAAGATAAAAGAATAACTCGAAATATGGCTAGGCTTCCTCCTGTTATTAAGGGTAAACGTTACAGAGGCGCAATTGTTTTTACACCTAAGCAAGGAATATGGTTTAATGTATGGGTTCTTGATTTCGCAAGCATATATCCGACTATCATAAAAGTTCATAATATAAGTTATGAAACATTGTGCTGTGTACACGAGGAATGCAAAGACAACAAGTTAACCTTCTCGGCTAACGGTGGCGTGATCTCTGAATACTGGGTTTGCAAAAAAAGGAGGGGTATAACTTCAGAACTCATAGGCTTCATAAGAGATTTAAGAGTTAATTATTTCAAAAAGAAAGCAAAAAAGGCTACCGGCGAAGAGAAAGAATTTCTGAATGTTATTCAAGGTGCATTAAAAGTATTAATAAATGCTAGTTATGGTGTCTTTGGAGCCGAGCACTTCCCATTATTCAGCTTAATTGTAGCTGAATCAATAACGGGGTTGGGAAGAGAGAAAATCATGAGAATTGCGGAAAAAGCTAGGGAACTCGGGTTAACTGTCATTTATGGTGACACAGATAGCATCTTCATAAGCAACCCAAAACCGGAGGTAGTTAACGAGCTAATAAATTGGAGTTCAAGAGTGTTAAAGGTTGACTTGGAAGTGGATAAAATATACAAGTACGTTGCATTTTCAGCTCGAAAAAAGAATTACTTTGGAATACTTCAAGACGGTTCACCCGATATAAAAGGTCTAATGGGGAAAAAGCGGAACACCCCTGAGTTTTTGAAGAAGGAATTCAAAAGAGTTATTGAGATTTTAAGGAATGTTTCAAATGAGGCGGAGATGGAGCAAGCAAAGAGAAAAGTGAAAGAGGTTATCAGCGAGATCTTCAAGAAAATTCAGAAGAAGCAATATGATCTTGAGGATCTGGCTTTTAAGGTTCAATTGACAAAACCGATCTCTGCATATACTAAGACAACACCGCAACACGTAAAAGCTGCCAAAAAATTAGATAGGGAGCCTCTGCCAGGGGAAATTATCTCTTACATAAAAACTAAGAGTGGTGTGGAACCACTAGAAATCGCGTTAAAGAAAAGAACGGATTGGAGAAGGGAAGTGGACTGGCAAAAGTACGAGGAATACACAAAGTCTGTTTTTGATCAACTGCTTGACGCACTCGGTATGGATATAGAGCAAATTTTATCAGAGTCGAAAGGTGTAACAGATATAACGAAATTCTTTAGTTAAGGGTGAAATTAGATGATTACCGTTGAAGTATTAAAGGGGGATATTACTGAAGTGTCGGCTGACGCTATTGTTAATCCGGCTAATTCTTTGTTAATAATGGGTGGTGGTGTAGCAGGAGCCATCAAAAGAAAGGGTGGAGAAGAAATTGAGAAAGAAGCAATGAAAAAAGCTCCGATCCCCGTTGGAGAAGCCGTAATAACTAAGGGCTACCGACTAAAAGCAAGATATGTAATTCATGCTCCAACAATGGAGAGGCCTGCTATGAGGATAAATAAGGAAAAGGCAGTTAAAGCGATACTAGCCGCTTTAAATAAAGCCGAGGAAAACGGGCTAAAAACAATAGCGTTTCCGGGCATGGGGACTGGTGTTGGTGGTTTGTCTGCTAAAGAAGGTGCAGATGCGTTCGTTGATGCTATAAGGCAATTCATGAAAAAACGGGGAAAGTTTAAGTCAATAGAAAAATTAATCCTCGTGGCGTTCGAGGATGAACTTTATAAAGAATTTCAGAGAGTAAAGGGGACTATTGAGAACATCCTAAAGGGTTCCTAGAATTATAAAAAAGGGGATTTAAGATTTTTCTCTATTAAGTTTTAGATATAGAACATTCCGACTATTAAAGCTACCACAACGAAGACCAAAATATTGAATTTCACCCACTTAACAAACAATTCATTTTCAATTTTTGTTCTTAAGTACTCTCGGGCTTCATTTTCACTTATCTTCAATGTTTTAGCTGTTGTTTTATATTGGTCGTCAATTTGGCTGAGCTTTTCATTAGCTTTAATTCTTAAATAGAACGAGTAGTATGCTAGTAACAAGGGTACTATATAGTAAATCATAAATTGGTTCGCGAAAAGACCGCCTGCAAACACTATGCCTAATCCCGCAATCCAAACAACTAGATAAATTATCCCGAACAAGTTTACTATCCTTATAAGAGGCATATCAACTGTTATGATACTTCTTTTAATAATCTCCAGTATCGACGGCATTTTATTTCACCTGAGTTAAAACAATTGTTTCATCTTTTTTAACAAGTACAGTTTCTTCATGTTGTGCGACAATACCATTTCCCTTCTCAACTAACACAGGGTAAGGAATTAGGACACCATATTGCTCTAGCAAGGATAATCCAACTTTTACGGTTGCGTTATCAAAGTGCTTCCTAAGCCACCTAACCGAGAAGGGCAGTCCCTTTCTTTCCTTTCTTATGAAATTGAGGATATCTCTAGCGGCTTTCACTCTAATTGGTAATCTTTTGGGAAGCTCTGGCAATAAACTATAAATGTGAACTTCATCGATGGATTTCGCATATCCCTCCCCGTTTGTTACGAATACCTCTATTGCATAGACTTCTCCTTCTTCAATTTTACCAATAGCTTTACTCCCCGCAAAAGTTGGTACTTCTTTTTCCCCATGTAACTCATATTGATCAAGCATGTGTCCCGTTAGGTTTCTGATGACTTTAAATCCCCTTTCCTTAACAAGCTCTTCGATTACTTCCCCTATGTGACTTAACTCTACACCAACTTTAAACTCTGAAATTGCTCTCATCACGGCGTCTTTTGCAGTTTCCACCATTGACTTGTATTCATCATTTTCTCCAAAATAAAAGGTTAAAGCGTTGTCCACAGGGTAACCGTCGATATGAACCCCAAAATCCACCTTAACCATGTCATCTTCGTTTATTTTTATGTCCTCGTCGGTTGGTGTAAAATGGGCTGCCACAGAGTTAATGCTTATATTTGCGGGAAAAGCGAAAACGCCGCCATTGTTGGCAATGAGTCCCTCAATTTTTTCAGCGATTTCTAGAACCGAGGTGCCGACCTTAACTATGTTAGGTAACTCCAATTTTACTGTTTTAGCTATTTCGCCGCTTTTGATGAATTTCTGTATTCTCTCGTTTTGTTCATGGGACATTTGAGCTCCACCAGTTAATTATAGATTTTATCCCCTTGTTCTCTTGAGCGAAACAATCTTCGGTCGGTTGAGGATCATCCAGTATTCCACGTGGACTCCAGGTTCTATTTTATTTCTTATGTTTTCGTCATCTGGTAAGCTAACCTCATAGTACTCGTAGGTTTCGGTGTCCATTATCTCAACGGATTCTTCAGACACATTAATAACTTGTCCTTCTCTTTTATCTATAATTGGCACTGGAATCTTATCACTAACAGGTCTAACAATAGAGCGCTTAACCCCATCAAATAAGCCTACTGCAACAATTCTAGCTTTTGCTGCTCCATGTTTACCGGGCTTGCTCTTGGAGATGGAAACCACCTTACAAGGCTCCCCGTCGATGACAATGTAGCTACCCACTTTCACCTTTGAAATTGGAGTATATTTCATATCTCCAGAGATTTCTTCACTCATGCTTTCACACCCTTTGTACAACACTGACTACATGAAATAGAAAAATTTTTAATAAAAAAGGTAGCTTATCAACTTTTTAAACTTGACATCAAACGGTGTTAGTATGACAAAGTTCTGCCCAAAATGTGGCGGTATAATGAGAATCGAGATAAAAAACAATAAGAAAATATGGAAATGCCCCGTCTGCGGGTACGAAGAAAAAGCCACAGATAAAATAAAAGAAAAACCATCAAGCCTCGTGCCCGCAGAGATAAGGGAAGAAGAAAAAATAAAGAGTGGAGTAATAAAAGACAAAAAACCGCCAAAGATAACAATAGACGAAGACTCAATAAAAGAAGCCTTAGAGATATTAGGTGGAAGCGAAGGATAATGACAAACAAGAACCTTCAATTAACCAAAATTTAACAGGTTTTTGAAGAAATTTTTTGCAATATTTGACTCGTTCTCAAGGACGTAAACTTAGTGTTAAAACTATTTATGATAAATCCCAAGGAAAAAGGTAATAACAAGTCCAAAACCTTCACTAACCTTCACTTTCCTTCTGAAAGAAGAAGATTAATAATGGCGGCTCAGACTGCCCATCGGCAGGCATCAATAACCTAAAAGGCTGAAAACATCCTCGCCGCCTAAACATAAATAACCAAAGAGAATATATTTAAATTGAATGACTAGAAAGGTAACCAAAAACATGTGGAGCGTGGAGGACCTTGAAAAAAAACGAGGTAAAAGTAATCTTGATAGGAGATCGAGGAATCATCCTAAACAACGCAATAGGACAAAGGGTATACGCCGAAGGGTACTACGGAAAACCAATCGGGATAAATAAACCCAAACCAAACGAACCGTTTAAGCAACCACTTCAACTATCACTTTATGAGTTAATATACCTACTAGAAAAAGGAAAAATAACCGTTCTAAACGAGAAAAACAAGACAGTAAAGATAGAGACAATAAAGAAAATAGGGAAAAAAACATACAAGGACTTCGAAAACAAATACAAAGTCTACAGAGACCTAAGAGAAAAAGGATACATAGTAAGACCCGGGTTAAAATTCGGAGCAGACTTCTCAGTATACGAGCACGGACCAGGAATCGACCACGCACCATTCCTAGTCACAGTATACTCAAAAGACACAAAACTACTAGGAATAGACCTAATCAGGGCAGGGAGACTCGCAACATCGGTAAGAAAAAAATTCGTAATCGCAACAATAAAAGACAATAAAATAAAATACTATGTATTCCAATGGCACAGGCCCTAACAAACCAAACAACCCCAAAAAACTAAATAGAAAAATTTAAAAACAAAACACAAGTAAAATAGGAAATTGACAACCGCGGCTTGACCGTCAACCCCCGACAAAGCCGAAAGGCTTAGAATGAAGGGGGGCATCCACAAGCCGCGACAAAAGAAAAAGGGACACGGGGCACCCACCAACAAAAAGGCCAACCCCGAATCCAGAACGGGCGTACACGGCCCCCAAGGCCGACTCCCCAGAAACCGGTTGATCCTGCCGGACCCGACTGCTATCGGGCTGGGATTAAGACATGCAAGTCGCGCGCAGTCGCCATGCCCGACTGCGCGGCGGACGGCTCCGTAACACGTCCTCAACCGAACCTCGGGACCCGGATAACCTCGGGAAACTGAGGTTAATCCGGGATAGGAGAGGATGCCTGGAAGGGCCCTCTCCGAAAGGGTTACCCGGGGCCATGGCCGGGTAACTGCCCGAGGACGGGAGGGCGGCCCATCAGGTAGTAGGTGGGGTAACGGCCCACCTAGCCTATGACGGGTACGGGCGCTGGGAGGCGGAGCCCGGAGAGGGGCACTGAGACAAGGGCCTCAGCCCTACGGGGTGCAGCAGTCGCGAAACCTCCGCAATGCGCGAAAGCGTGACGGGGTCAGCCCGAGTGCCACCCGTGAGGGTGGCTGTGGCCGGCCGTAAAAAAGCCGGCTTAGAAAGCGGAGGGCAAGGCTGGTGCCAGCCGCCGCGGTAAAACCAGCTCCGCGAGTGGTCGGGAGTATTACTGGG
>JAGSHR010000158.1 GCA_029855985.1 Candidatus Njordarchaeota archaeon | reverse complement strand
GGATGCGTGTTATTCTTTCAGCGGCTCTATCCTTTTCAGCTACAATTAAAATGTTTCTGCGTTTGTTTTTTGGATTCATTTGCAATAACACCAGTAATTATGGGTTTTCCAAACTTCTGCTCAGAGCATTGCTTGGTGATAGTGGAATTGTAAAGAATTATTTAAAAGGATGATACCTTTATTTAATAATACGTGCTTGTATGTTTTTAATATTGACTAAAAAATTTAAATAGTGATTTCACTTTTTTTGTATGTTGTTTAATTTTTTCAATGGGAAGGCCATGCAAAGAGGGATTACATTAGCTATAGGAGTGATTATTGTAATTGGTATTATTGCTGCAGGATATATTATGTTACCGCAAAACACGGAAAAACAAAGCAAAAATCTCGTTGTTTGGTACACTTATGAGGGTTATGATACCGTGAAGAACCTAACGGAGATATACGCCAAAAACAATAACCTAAACATAACAATAATCGAACAGTCAAGCAAAGATTTTTTAGACAAATTCATGTTAGCAACACAAACCGGGAGCGCTCCAGACGTTATTATTGTGCCAGATAGGTGGTTATATGACCTCGTAGCAGGCGGTTATCTGCAGGATCTCTCCGGTGTCTATACTCCTAGTTTTGTAAATCAATTTGAAAGTTGGGCAATAGAGTCATCCAAGATCAATGGCTCCCTATACATGATCCCTCTATACGCAGATTTAACAGTTTGTGTAATTAGAAGTGATTTAATAAAGAGTTTGGGTTTACCACAACCAAATGGAAACTGGACAATCTCTGAACTAATAGATTTAGCTACTGGATTAAATAGTACTGAGGATGGAAGATGGGGCGTAATTGCCACGTTTGTTTCTCCATATTATTGGGCACCATTCCAATATGCATATGGGCATGGACGCTTTATAAGTGAAAATGGAACCGTCGTGGTTAACGATACTGCCTCTATCAAAGCCGCCGAGTTATTCTATAATATTACCAATGTGTTGAAGGTTGGTAAGGATGTTGGCTACAGAGATTTATACCAAATGTTTGTTGATGGTAAAACGGGTATGGCTATCATGGGTTCATTTATGCTACCGAAACTGTTAAACAGTAATGTCTCATTTGAAGTGCTACCTCTCCCAATTTATAGTGAAACAGGTTTAAGGGCGGCACCTTTCAGAGATGTTAAAGGCTTTGCAGTATGGTCAGGAAGCAAAAATAAAGAGCTAGCTTACAATTACATAAAATACCTAACAAGTATTGATAACGTATTAAGTTTTTCGAAGGAAAACCTAAAGATCCCGACGATTAAAAAGGATTTAATACCAAGTAATTATCTAGACGAAAATCCTCTTTTGTCTGATCTCATGGATTATGTTAAATTCTCACAGCCCGTTCCTAAGACCAAACTATACGATACTGTTTTTGGTTATGTTAAAAGCGCTTTGATACAAATAATTCAACAAGGGTATAATAATATAAGTGAAATCTTATCAGAAATTCAAGGTTATATAAACAAGAGCCAAGAAGTTAATATGAGCTTAGCATTATTGAACGGTTATAGGTCTTTTCAAAAGAAAGAAAATGGTAGTTTGACATGAAAAGTCAACAAAAACTTGCTGTTTTTATTTTTTTATTGTTTCTTTTCACTTTACACGGGTTTATATCTGTATTCGGAGAGACAAGCGCGTCTACTGATAGCCCTGTTAACATAGTTAGAGTTAATTCACATAGTATAATAATTTCTTTGAATACTTCTAGTGGTGATTTCAATTTTATTGATATTTCTGTTGTCCAGGGAAACCTCACGGTGACTTCATACAAAATTTCACTATTGGAACGAGAACTGTTCCATAGTTATCCTAGTCAGATCCTTGGTTGGGTTTTTTATAAAGAAAATGGTACATGGGGTTCAGCGCACTATGTTCCAAGGAATAATAGCCTCTTTGTCGTTCCAAAAACATCAGTGGCTTTGATTGTCAATATAACAGGGTTAAGAAGCGCATCTGATTACTCTCTTATTGTAAAACTTTATGAAGCGAGTTTTAGTCTAAATGATAGTAGCCTAAGAGTTCAGGTGTTCTCTATTGTCGATAGTTTCCACTTGAGTAGCATCAAAACAAAGGTAGAATTTGAGAACGCTAAGGATATCTCAAGCATAAATGCTGTGTTATTTGGGTTTATGCCCTCATTTATGTTCTACTTGGTAATCCTTGCGTTTTTTCTATATAAAAACAATCGAAATATTGGGGCTTCCATTCTCGTTTTACCGCTTTTATTATTGTTATTTCTTATGGATGTTTACCCCATTATTTATGGTGTTTATCTCTCCTTCACGCGTTTCAGTATGGGCTATGGAGAAATCCCTCGCTACATAGGCTTCGAAAACTTCTCACTAATATTATCAAATAATCTGATAAGCATAGTATTTGTAACCACAATTGTTTGGGCATTCCTTGCCGCTCTAGTTCACATGATCATTGGCTTAGTGATAGCCTATGCAATATGGAAAATAAGAATCGGTAAAAAGTTTTTTATGCTTCTAGTTATGCTGCCTTGGCTAATACCTGGGTACATTCTCATAAATGCTTGGAGATCAATAATATGGGGGTTAAGCGGTGATTCTCTAGCTAAAGTGTTATTTGGTTTCACACCAGCAATAAGAACAGATCCTTACCAAGCATTTCTCACTACAATATTTGTCGAAGCTGTTACAGGTTCTTCGTTTTTAATTCTAGCGATATACTCAATTTTGATAACGGTTCCAAAAGAACATATAGAACTCGCTAAGATTGACGGCCTACCAGAACACGTCATATTAAAAGAAGTTATTTGGCCGTACATTAAACCCGCCATAATGCCTCTGTTAGTTCTGGATCTCCTGAAAATGTTAAGCGGTTTTGAAGTAGCGTTTTTCATAACAGCAGGTGAACCAATCCTGAATTATGGTATATCAGAATATGGCGTTGTAGGTGCTACAACAACATTCAGTATATTTATTTTTAGGGCATTCTACCAGTGGAGGGAAATTGGTCTAGCTTCAGCGTACTCGATTTTTGGTTCGATAGTTAATCTAATATTTTACACAATATGGTTGGTGTTTTTCAAACCTCTCAAACGATCGCCTTATAAGGGAAACGGAAAAGAGTTATTCTTGTACGCCTCGCTTGGTTTGTTATTTGGTATAGGGCCATTCTTGTCAGGCAGATACTTTGATGTACTAGCTCTCCCAGGTCTTCATGCGATTTTAATATTCCTCTCAATGTTGCTCATCTTTTCTAAGAGTAGAAATTGGGAAATAGACACAATTTTAACGGATTTATTGTTTATTATTCACTTCTCAGCAATACTTTACCAACTAACTGTTTATGAACTCTGGTTTGCTTTTGACTTCACCTTCATTGGAACATTCATTGCCTTTCTTTATAATCGTGCAAAGGTGCTTCAACCCATTAATATTTCCCATTACTTTTTGAACGCTGTCGACGTAATGAACGATATCGATTTTCTTATCACTATCTCAACAGGAATCTTAATTTCTTTGCCTATTATTTTTGGTTTAAACTTATTGATCTCTCTTGCGTCCCTAGTTGGGTGGTTTTCATATATTCTCGGTAAAAGAATTAAACATTTGCTTATAATCTCTGTTTTATCTTATGGTGTTGTTGCATTCTCATCTATGTTTATTCAGGGCTACCTTTTTAGGTTTACTCTTTGCCTCGTAGCTGTGCTTTTGTCTCTTGTAAACATTGTAATTCTTATTGATTCAAGAAGGTTTTTAGCGAAAATACTGCACTCAATAGGGTACTTGACACTGTCATATTATTCTTTCTTCATAATCCTGCCCCTATGGGTCATAGTGTGGATATCCCTAGATCCACTTGAAAGGTTGGTGCCCACTGGCGTAATTCCACCCTATCCTAGTTTTATCCATTTTCAAGAAGTTCTCAATGATGAGTTCGCCCTTAACATATTGAACTCGATTATAATTTCCTCTCTGTCGATATTAATTGGATTGCCCTTAGGCTTGGTATCTGCATTCGTTATCCACGAAATTAAGATTAAAGGTGGGGAAAGAATATTAGATGCATTTGTTATAACTAAAATTTTCACGGGTATTGTTACATTGGCACCGTTGTTCGTCATGTTATTTTATTTGGGGTTAATAGATTCTTACTTAGGTGTAGCCCTTGTTATGGTTATGCACACTTCGATTTATACTCTTTATTTCACCATGGGGTTCTTGAAGTCCATACCTAAGGAGCTCAATGATACAGCAAAAATTGACGGGTTAAACGGTTTAAGTATACTGGTCAATTTGGATTTCCCATTAATGATTAGCGGGATAATCTTTGTGGTAATCAATCTATTCATTTCAACATGGCAAAGTTTTCTATTACCATACGTGCTACTGTTTAATCCATCATTTTACCCTGTTTCAGTGAAACTATATCAATACTTGGGAGAACCAGGTTCCACTCTAAGCCATTGGGGTCTTTTTGCTGCAGGCTCGATCATATCCATGTTACCACTCTTCGTGCTTTATTTATTGATAAGCGATAGGTTAATTTGGGGGTTTAGATTGAGGAGAGGTGAAAACGAGAAATGGTAAGCATCAAACTTGAAAATGTTTCTAAAACATTTGGTGACCATGTCGTGTTAGATAATATTAACCTTGAGATAGAGGATGGAGAGCTTTTCGTTCTATTAGGTCCATCTGGATCGGGAAAAACAACGTTACTTAGAATAATCGCGGGGTTAGAAGAACCCAATGGAGGGAAAATATTTATTGGTGACGAGATCGTAAACATGAAGCCTCCCCACGAAAGAAACGTTGCTATGGTTTTTCAAACAACAGTGCTTTACCCTCATCTAACAGTGAGGGACAATATCCTTTTTGCTTTTAAAAAAGGTGTTTACGCTAAACAACTTTCAAACGAAGTCTACGAAAGATATCAAGAAGTTGTTGAGTTACTCAAAATAGGTGATCTACTTGAGAAGTATCCCGAAATGTTGAGTGGGGGAGAGAAAAAAAGAGTTGCGCTGGCGAAAGCGTTAATTAGAAAGCCCAAGGTAATCTTATTAGATGAACCCTTAAGCGATTTAGATGTAAGTTTAAGAGAAGAGTTAATGCTGGAGATAACCAAGATTAAAAGAAAGTTGGGTGTTACGATGGTTTACGTGACTCATGATCAATCAGAAGCATTTAGTCTAGGGGATAGAATAGGTGTGCTCTACTTGGGAAAGATTGTTCAAGTTGGTTCGCCAAGAGACATATTGGAAAATCCAAACAACATTATGGTGGCAAAATTTGCTGGGAACCCGAAACTAAACCTAATAGAGTGCGAGATAGAACGAAAAGGAGAGGCAGTCAATGTGAATTGTGGGGACATAATAAAGTTTAGTGGAAAACTCAAATTGGATTATAACGGTTTTGAAAGTCTTGAAAGCAAAATTATAGTTGGATTTCCACCAAGCGAGTTATATTTAACCCAGGGAGATGAATCCGAGATAGCAATGATTGAGGAAAAGTACCACGAGGTCACATATTATGTTATTAGCTCTGCGGGGATCATTAGGGTGATACAAGACACAAAAAATCGGTGGCAAGTGGGTGATCACATAGGTTTAAAGGTTAAAGCTGAGGAAGGGAGCTCTACCAAATTTCCAGTATTCGACCCGAAAACAGGTTTTAATATTGGGAGATTAATCGTGGTGGATTCGCCATGATGATGAGAAGTATCAAGACGCATAAAGGAAACATTTTACTAATACTAAAAGACGAAGTCGTAATAAAGAAGTATAAGCATTCAGAAAAGGCCAAAAACGAATTCAAACACTTAATGAATCTAAGTAATTTGGGTTTGAAAGTACCAGAACCTTACATTCTTGTAGGGGACACTGTTGTCCGCAAATACATAAGGGGCAAAAATGTTGCAGAATTGTTAGCTAATGGTGTTAAAGAAGGGAAAAGCATTGAGAACGATACATTAAGCTTCTGTCTACTTATCGCAAAGTGGTTGGAAAAACTAAAAAGTAAAACTAGTTTAATTAACAAGGATCCAAACCTTAGAAACTTCATAATTAATACAAATGGAGATTTATACTGTGTAGACTTAGAAGATTTGGATATAGGGCCTATAGAGCAATCAATTGGTTACCTCTGCCAGAACTTAATGGTACTTAATTTTCCTCTCTCAATAGAAAAACGTGTAAGAATATGTGAAAAGATTGTATTCTCCATGTCTAATACCGTAAAGTTAGATAATGTTTGGTATTGGGTTGAAAGAGGATTCATGGAGAAAATAGAGATAAAACCAAGACTTAAGGATTTCTTTGAAAAAAAGTTGGAATCTTTTAAGAATGTTATTAGACTAGGAGACCAATCCCTATAAACTATAATTTTTCTATAACGCTAATCTTTAACAGCAATAGCATCTATCTCTATTAGTACTCCCTTAGGGAGATTTGAAACCTCAACAGTTGTTCTGGCAGGAGGCTTATCCTTAAAGTACTCACCATATACTTCATTGAATTCATTAAACAACTTCAAGTCTTTCAAGAAAACTGTGACCTTTACTACATCGCTTAGGGAGTAGCCTGCAGCTTCCAATACTGCCTTTATGTTATCTAGCACTCTTTTAGTTTGGGTTGCGATATCCCCTAAAACAACTTCGTTTGTGTTGGGGTCAATGGGTATCTGTCCAGAAAGATAGATTGTGTTTCCAACTTTGACAGCTTGTGAGTATGGACCAATGGGTTTTGGAGCTTTTTCTGTGTAGACTATTTCTTTAACCAAAATAGTTCACCTAGGTTAATCGTTATATTCATATCTATTTTATATAAGGCTCTTTTCTCATTCAATAATTATGTATAGATTGTTAAGCTTGCTTGGGAGTGAAAAAGAGTTGGAGATAAAAATAGATTTTGTCAAATTCACCAAATATGCAGAGGAAGTAGAGGGATTTGAGATCGATGTTATTGAAGACAAAGTTGAAATACGTTTTCATCCTTTGAACCCAGACGCTTTAAACCATTTTGACGATAAAGCGAACGTGACAATCATAATTGAAGGAAAGTTAAGAGAAGGGATATTAGTGATAGAGAAAATGTACATTAGGGAGTTCAATGAGGTATACGATGTTGATAGGGAGTATATGGAGCACTTTCTTGGTCCTTGGTTAGAGGCGATCGATCACAGTATAGATTAAACATCAACGCGTTTATATCGGGAATAAAGGTTTATGGGGACATAAACAAACCTATCTTTATCAAAATTTGGATTTAGTTTACCCTTAATATTTATCTTATGCCCACAGAACTTGCATCTATTTTCTTCGTCAAGGTTCCATTCAACAATGTGAAAACCAAGTCTTCCAACTACTTTCCTACCGCATTTTGGGCAATAAGTATTTTCAAGAGGATGACCAGGAACATTCCCAATGTAAACATAGTGTAGTCCTTCTTCCTTCGCGACCTTCCAGTGTTTCTCCAGTAACTCAACGGGAGTTGGATGAACGTCTCTCATTAGGTAATCTGGATGAAATCTTAGGAAATGTAGGGGTGTTTCAGGTCCCAAGTTATCCACGATAAATCTAGCTAGTTTTCTAGCGTCTTCAAGATTATCACCAATATTTGGTACAACTAGATCCGTTATCTCTATGAAAACCCCTCTCTTTTTAAGTTCAATCAAGGTTTCAAATATGGGTTCAGGTCCAGACACGCCAGCGTATTTTTGTAAAAATTTCTTATTTCCGTTCCCCTTAAAGTCTACTGTTGCAGCATCCAAGAACTTTGCAGCAACATTAACGGCTTCAGGTGTCATGTAACCATTTGTAACAAAAGTATTGAACATCCCCTCTTTGTGGGCTAATTTTCCTACATCGTAAGCGAATTCAATAAAAATTGTTGGTTCGTTGTATGTATAGGCAAAACCGTCTGCTCCAAATTCTTTGGCAAGCTTAACTAGGAACTCTGGTGTGACCTCCCAGCCTTCAACTTTTCTTCTTTGGCTTATGTCAAAGTTTTGGCAATATTTGCACATCCAGTTACAACCGGTGGTAGCGATAGAGAAAACCGAGCTTCCAGGCATGAAGTGAGTTAGAGGTTTTTTCTCTATGGGATCAATATGCGCAGTAATTATTAAGCCATAGTTTAAGAGAAAGAGTTTACCGTTAATGTTTCCTCGAACACCACAAGCACCGATTTGTCCTGGTTTTAATTTGCAGTATCGAGGGCACGCTGTACAAACAACTATTTTATCGTCGATTTTTTTATACAGGATAGCTTCTTTCAATAGGATAACCCCCTGCGAATTTGGGTAATAATATATAGATTCAATGATACGTGATCTGAATTCAAGTTGTACTTAACGACAAGATTTAGGTAATGTTTTTCTCTGTTAGTTAATTTTCTGTTTGTTGTTTTTGTTTTTCTTCGTTTATCATGCTTCGTATATCTAAACCATCAATTAGAATTTTTTTGCCCTCGTCGACAACAGGGGTTATCTTATCAATGGGTACTGGAGTCGATATTAGTTTTATAACAACGTTCCCTGATACGTTCAATACTTTTACTTGAAATTGCGCAAACTTACCATCTATTACCTCGAACGTTTCTATGTCCCGTATGAGTCTATTAACATAGAAAAGAGTCATTTCTGGGCTTATGACTCTAACAATTTCAACATTAGCTTTTTCTGGGATTTTCAAATTAAACCTCTTTATCTCCAATTCTTCTAATACTTGGTTAAGCTTTTCGATAACGACATCTCTAGAGTATATGCCATAATTTATTTGTTTCGTGGAAGGGTAATAAACAACCGCGCGCATCTCTGTATGAGAAAAAGTGTGTCTAACATCAAATAAAACTCTCTCATCATCCTTTTTTCCGAGTATTAATATCCTTGAGTTACCTAAGACTAGATAACAAAAACTACGAAAAGAATATGTTGGTGTTGTAATACCGGGGAAAGTACAAGTTTTAGTTTTCTTGACGAAGAGTTTTGAAGTTAATAGAATTGTAATTTTCCTATGCAAGACGTACCAAATGTTTCTTGGGACAGGTATTATAAACTTCACGAAAACCGATAGAGAACCAATAGGGTAAACTAGTCCATCTCTTGTTGTCGGTAGCATAGTATTCAACTCATTATGCTTGAATTCGCTCCTCCTGATTTTAATTAGTAGTTGAACAAACAACTTAAATG
>JAGSHR010000177.1 GCA_029855985.1 Candidatus Njordarchaeota archaeon | reverse complement strand
TTATATATGAGTTTCTTAGAAGGTCACTATCTTCGTGTTTAGGTCTACAATTTTTGTTTAATTTAATATATTTTATAAATTCAGATTTGGTTATTGCTAGCTCTTTGGCAGAATTGTTAATTCCTTTTATGAATTCTACCTTGAAGACTTTCCATACATCTGGTTTTATTTTGGAGATTAATTCTTCGCACATGTTTTCCTTGTAGTTAAGTTTTGTGACTACTGTGTTAATCTTTAATTTTTTCTCTTGGTTTTTCACTATTTCAACTGTTTTTAAGGCTTTTTTTAAGTGGTAGCCATTTCCACGCCCAAGTTTAATTTCTACTTCCTCTTTGTAACTATCTATACTTACCCCTAATATATCTATATATTTAATTACTTCTTTTATCACATTAGGTCTACTCCCGTTTGTGATGATACTCGTTATAAAGCCTAATTTTTTCGAGTGTTGCAGTATCTCTTTTAAATTTGGGTAAAGAGTGGGCTCTCCTCCAGATATTGTTAATTTTACCTTGTTATTTATTCCTTCAACGCTCTCATAAATTCTAGTTATCATTTGCTTGTAATAATCAGTATCTTCTTTAAATGCGAAGTGATTGAAAAGATGTTGTTGGAAACAAAATCTGCATCGATAATTACAAAATGGAAAAATATGTAGATTGATCGTCAGGATCCTAGGTTCATTAATGAACGCTTTTTTGATCTTCTCAGCCTTTTTGATATGGACTGAAGTCATCTTAATCCCCTCGATTTTTTCGAATTTTTTCGAAAATTTCTAATATTATTGTTAAATACAAATATTTTTAAATTTTTCTATTATTATAGTTTATTAGAAATGATGTGTAACAAGGGTGAGAGAGATCTTCTACCATATAGCTACATGGTTTAACGTTCCCGAACATATTTTAGAAGTTGAAAAAAAGTATCCAACTGAGGGAATAACAATTTACGTTGATAGTGATGACGTAATGAGAAAAGAAGGAGATCATAAAGAAGCTTTAGAAAAAATCAAAAATCACTGTGAAATCTTCAACAAGGAACTCAAAGTCGATTATCTAAATAGCCAAAATATAGAGGAAAACACAGTACACATGGGCAAAGATTTACTGAAACTCATCAACCAAGGTTATGATATAATCATTAACATAAGTGGTGGAAGAAGGGCTCTATCAATGTCTTTATTCTATGCTTCGATACTCGTTCGATTCCTACCTATGGCTAACAGTGTAAAATTTTTAACAACCATTAAACCAGAGAAAAGAGACATCATAATACTAGGCTTACCACGATTTCCAACGTTATCACAAGAAGACCTCAACATTTTAAGGGGAATTAAAGAAGGAAAAAAAATTGTTGAGATCGCGAAACTTGTAGGCAAATCGCAGTCAACAACCGTATACAGACTTCAAAAACTAGAAGAAGAAGGTTTTATAACGACTAAACTAAGAAAAAGAACATTAACGAAATTAGGCGAAATAATACTAAACATGTTGAACTTTTAGGAACATAATAGAGAACCTAGAAAACCAATTGTCCACCAGTGAGAGAATTTGACCGTCGAGTTGAATAGATTTAAGGGTTCCCTTTTAGGGTTAGCTATTGGGGATTCCCTGGGAGCACCGTTTGAGTTTTTATCCCACCGCTCTGTGGCAAATTTATCGATAGATGATATCTTTGAGGGGGCTTTAAAGGTGAATAATGGGGTTTTGAGGTATACTGATGATACGCTTATGGCTATTCACTTGGCTGAAGCAATTGTTAGTCGAGGTGAGTTTGATCCGAGGATAGTTGCTGAGAGTTATTATCGTTGGTTTCTCTCTGGTGACCTGAGGGGAATTGGTTCTACGACGAGAAGGGCGCTGGAAAGGTATAGTAGGCTGCGTGATTGGAGAAAAAGTGGTGTTATCGATGTTTTTGCTGCTGGTAACTGTTGTGCTATGAGGGTGGCACCAATTGCACTCTACGCTTACAACATGTCTTTGAGGGAACTCTACGAGTACGTTAGAAGCGACTGTATCATAACCCACTATAATGAAGAAGCTGTTACTGGTGCACTTGCAGTTGCAATCGCGATAAGAGAAGCAATCAAAGGGAAGAAAAGAGAAACCGTGGTTGATAATGTTATCGCGATACTTGAAAAACTAGGATTGAAAAACATTATATTCGCAAACCTCGTGAAAGCAAAACAACTCGTCGAGACAGAGGAAACAAACACAACTATTGCCGTCAAAGAACTGGGAAACACGGGTTACGCGGCGCACAGCGTACCAATAGCAATGTGGGCATACGCGACAGCGAAAACATTCGAAGAAACAGTGCAAAAAGCGGTGAACGCTGGAGTAGACGCGGATACACACGCTGCGATTGCTGGAGCTATAAAAGGGGCGGAATTAGGAGTGAAGTATATTCCCGATAAATATACACAAATATTAGAAAACAGAGAACACATTGAGAATTTGGCTGAAAAACTATATCAGTTAGCCTTGAAAAACAAGGAGTGACGTTTTCATGTAGCAGAAAAATTGGGTGATTTAAAAAATTGAATTGTATTGACGCGAATTTTGTTAAATCACCATGTTCCTGGTTCTGGTCCAAGAAGGGCGTCAAGATATTCATTTACATATCTGTCAATTATCGCTCTAGTTTTTACCTTTCTCTCTATCAATGATTTCTTTTTGTCGCTTGGATGTACGAGTAGGAACCCTAACTTTATTAATCTCTTAACCTTTTTTAGTGCTTTTCGTTTATCCATTCTATCAATGATCTTCCCCAACTCCGTGCCTTTTGGTGTCTTTGCAGCAAGGTATAAAATTGTGATCTCGTCCCTATCAAGAAATAATCCTAAACTGTCGTAACTTCCCCTATAAGTTAACACAGGATAACCATCCTTTACTACTAATAGTATCCCTCTCATAAGTTTTTCCCGTCGCTCACCGACTGTCAACGGCTTCGATGAAATCATCGTTACTTTTTCCTCTGGAGTCTTCACCTCACTCAGGTTAACTTCTAAACCATTATCCAAAAGCAAAATCTTTCTAGAAAAGGGCGCTTCCCTAACCACGTAACTCAAATCACCATCACTAAAAGCATAAAAGCGTTCACCATCACTTAAAACAAAGTTCAAAAATCCTAAATCGGAGAGCCTCTCAGCAATCTCATAAAGGAAAAATGCCTCATCGAGAAGATCCCTTGGATTGTTCTCCATAAGTCTCTCCAAGATAATCATAAAAGCTAGCTCCGAATTTGTTTCACCGAGGGGTTTCATATGGAGTAACTTGAACTCACTGAAAATGTTGCTCACTTGCCCCTTATGGGCAAAAACAAACTCCCTGTTATAAAGTTTCGCGATGAAAGGGTGAGTGTTTACAACCGCTTCGCTTCCAACAGTCGCGTATCTAACGTGCCCAATAAATGTTTTCCCATTTAATATCGTTGTAGCGTAATTTGCGAGATCACTCTTAACAGCGGAAACGGGCTCCTTAAGGATGCTCCATGCACCATTGAGATACCACGCGACACCCCAACCATCCCTATGCAACCTACCACGCTCCAAGAACGCTTTAAACGATAACTTCACATCTACGGGTTTATTCGCGGACAAACCAAACAACTCACACAAAACCCATCACCGCTTATTCAAAGCTAACTTTAAATGCAATGAATACTAAGTGTTGTTGACAAGGTTTAAACATGTGTTGACAAAATGGAAACCGAACTAAGCGAGTGCGACCACTTAATCCTCCTCTACATACACCTAATGGGAAAAACAACACTAAGAGAAATATACAAAGCACTCTCAGACAAATGCCAAAAATTAAACAGAAGAGACTCCTTCTACAGAAGAATACAGAGAAAACTAATAAGCCACAAGCTAGTAGAAAAACACGGCCAAGGAAAAAACGCATACTACACACTAACAAAAAAAGGAAAAGAAACCGTAGAAGAAAAAACACCAACAAAACAACAAGCACTCATGATCATAGAAAACAAACTAAAAAAGAAAGGCAAAAAGTACAAGAAGAATACCGTAAAGGCATTCGTAACATTTGACATAACCATAGAAAACGAAGAAAAACACAACATCAAAATAGTAGAAGGATACACGCTGCCAAAAAACACAGAGCACCTCGAAAAACTATTAAAAGAAGCCGCAGCGAACCCACAAGCAAACAAAGAAATAACCGCGCTAATACGGCACCTAGAGCAAATCGTCAAAGAAAAAACACACATCGCAAACACAATCATAGAAGCCCAGAGAAACCCAAGTGAGAAATACACACTAATAATCATAGGAACAAACCCTGAAAACATACCACAAACAATAAAAAACCAAATCAACCAAATCGCAAAACACACACAAACACTACTAAAAAAAGCAATAGAACGCATCCAAACACTACAAAAACAAAAACCAAAAAACCTACAAATACAATTCATACAAACAACACAAGAAATAGATAAGATAACAATATGAGAAGAAACACAACAGCTTCAACAAAGCCATCGGCGCTAGTTGAGAAACACCTTTAAATCCCCAATGTCCACTTTTTGAATCTAAGCGACACATAACATCAATAGAAGTATTCTCACGTGTTCTGTGTTTTTAACCTTGGAGGAAACTACCCGATAAGTCGATCAACTTTAGCCCATAAGTTGAAAGCCTCTCAAAGTGCTTCCTATTCAACGTCCACAAAGGTAGGCCTCGATCTATACATAAAGCGCCGATCAGCAAATCCCTATCATCTAGGATTTCACCTTTTTTACTTAGGTCACTCCAAATATCACTCGCTAGGAGGAGAGCCCTGTTAGTTGGCCATATGACCTCAAACAATTTCTTGAGATACCCGTCAATTAAGTTGAGCTCCCTTTTTGTTTTACCCATCTTCCGTAGCCCCCGAATATACTCGTATAAAGTCACAAAAGTTATGTATATCTCGTAAACGTTGATTAAATCTTCTAACTTCCCCCTTCTTTCCAGCAAAATTAAAACGTCAGTATCGATAACTAACCTTTGAACTTCCACTTAACCCTCACCTCTCCTAGATTTTTCTCCAAGTACTCTAGATCCTCGTCACTTACGATTTTCTTAAGCTCTCTTAAAGCAGCGATTCTCTCCTTCCTTGTTAAAAAGTAATACACCTCAAGTAAGAATTCATCCCAACTCTTACCGCCCTTCAACTTCTCTAACAAAGCCTTAACCTCACTTCGGATCGTTATTGTCGTCTTAGACATCACTACTCACCAACCTCAAAACCCGAAAAAACCTTATACAGAAACAACACATCAAAGGATAATTCCTAATTAATAATTATAGTTTGGTTTGTCAAATAATTTTTAATTGCTTTCTTTTATTTACCCATTAAGGTTTTTAGAGGAGCCCGCCTTTATAAATACCAGTATTACTCTAATAATCCACATAGAATA
>JAGSHR010000143.1 GCA_029855985.1 Candidatus Njordarchaeota archaeon | reverse complement strand
TGTTCCGCCAGTCTATCCTCGACTTAACCGCTTCCTGATCGAACTCTATGTATTTGTCAGGAGGCAGTGGCTCAGGTTTAACCCCAAGCATAGCCCTTCTGACATCTTCTGGCAGAGCAGAGACCCATGTGCTGCCTGCTTTCCAATGTGCTCCAGCGGCATCGATAAGAGCCTGCTTTTGCGCATAGCTCATCGATGCGATCATCAATGCTATTCCTAACAGATTCATGCTTTTTAGGGTAATGTCAGAGCGAAAATAATGCAATTTCAAGCATATCCGTGATGTGAGAGGGGTATCTTGAAAAATTTAAAACTCCATTGGATAATGTAGCGAGAGAATTCCCACAGGTTAAGCTGTAAAAGCAAGCTTTTTATTAAAGAAACGCAATATAATAGAAGTCAAAAACTTAGGAGAAGCCAATGGAAAAGAAATACCGAAATATGGAGGAAGTAACCCACAAAGATTATTTGGAATTTCTCAAAGAGCACGAGGAAGTGGTCATCGAAGATGTGAAAATAAAGCTTCAGAAAAACGGGAAAATAAAATCCTATGGGCCACCAGAAGATTATACCCCAGAACGTACAACAGTTTGGAGTTTTCCTGATCGTGGTGATTGGGCGACTCACAGAGGCAATTACAGAGGAAACTGGTCTCCTTACATTCCGAGAAACCTTATTTTGAAATATACTCAGAAGGGAGATTGGGTTCTTGATCAAATGATGGGCAGTGGAACCACGCTTGTGGAGGCAAAACTATTAGAGAGAAATGCTATAGGGGTAGATATAAACATAGATGCTGTAATGGTAGCGAGAGACAGATTAAACTTCTCTTACAATCCACTTTTTTCAGAATATAAACCTCCGATAATAAAAACTTATTGGGGCGATGCTAGAAATTTAGATAAGATTGGAAACGAAAGCGTTGATCTTGTTGCTACGCATCCGCCTTATGCAAGCATAATCTCATACACAAAAAATAAGAAACTTGGTGATGATCTCTCACAGTTGCCATTCGAGGAATATCTTAAAGAGATGAAAAAAGTAGCCGAAGAATCGTTTAGAGTTCTAAAGCCCGGTAAAATATGTGCAATCTTAATTGGAGACACAAGAAAACATAAACACTATGTGCCAATAGCGTTTAGAGTTATGCAAGCGTTTTTGGAAGCTGGTTTCGTTTTGAAGGAAGATATTATAAAATTGCAGTGGAATATGAAAACTACGAGAGAGAGGTGGCGTGCCAAAGAATATGAATTCTATCTGATTGCTCATGAGCATATTTTTATCTTTAGAAAGCCAGAGAGCGAAAAAGAATACAGAAAATATAAATTCAGTGTGAGGTGGTGGTAGGAAATGGCAAAATTTAGGGAACTTGGCTTCAGCAGCTTTGAAAGTTATAAACAAAGATTTTTTAACACTTTGTTGCCATCTAACAAAACTTACGAATATTTCGTCGATTGGGGGAAAGTTAAAAGCGCAGTTAATGAACATTTAGATGAACTTTCATTGTTGAACTCGTTAACAAGAGTTAATACTGCAGATAGAGTCAAATATTTTGCCTCTTTATTAAAGAAGTATCCTCAAATTGTAGAAGTTATACCTCTCCTTATAGCTGAAAGAGCTAAAAATGGAAGAATTGATATTTTTGATCCTGAGGTGGAGACATTTTTAAGTTTTGAATTTAAACCCTCGGAAATGGACGAAGTAACTATCCCTCAAATAGTCCATTTTTGTATTAGGACTGGGATTATGGATTTATTCCAAGAAGTTAAGGACATTCATGACTACCTTTTGGGTGTGGAAGTAGGATTAGATACAAACGCAAGGAAAAATAGAAGTGGGGATATTTTTGAAAACATGTGTCAACAAAAAATTAAGAGAATTGTTGGGAAAGATTACAAGGTGGTAAACAATGACCCGCATTTCTCATTGTATCCTGTAGTTACAACTGGCAGAAGCAAAGGAAAAACTCATGATGTAGTGATTTATAAAAATGATAAGCCTATTCTTATAGGAGAATTCAACTTTTACAACACAACAGGAAGTAAACCCATCTCCATAGCGGAAAGTTATATTGAGATGAACAGGGCTGCAAAAGAACATGGGGTGGAATTCTTATGGGTAACTGATGGCCCTGCATGGCTTAAAATGGAAGAGCCATTGGTTCGCAGTATGAAAGAAATTGACTGGATACTTAATTACAGGATGATGGATTTGATAAAAAGGATCTTGAAATAGACATTTCTCATGCCAACAGTGGATTTGCCTGCTCATTGTTGAAGCCATTCTTTGCCTGATGTCCATCAACAACATTGTGCAAATACAAAGTGCTGAAGGGCTCTAAGGTAAAACTTGGTTGATGTAAGTGCTTCACAATCGTTATTTCCAAGCTTTATCACCGGTCTAACTTCTGTTATCCAATGGAATAGCTTAAAATTAAGCAACTACAAAACATGGAGAAAACGAAATGCTTACTGTGATTTTAACGCTTATCGTGCTTGGCGTCCTCATAACCATCCACGAATTCGGTCATTTTATAGCTGCAAAACTATCCGGTGTGCGGGTCAGAAGGTTCTCGATCGGATTCGGGCCGCCAGTCCTCAAAAAGAAGATCGGAGAAACTGAGTTTGTCATTGCAGCTGTGCCGTTCGGCGGATATGTTGAT
>JAGSHR010000098.1 GCA_029855985.1 Candidatus Njordarchaeota archaeon | reverse complement strand
CTCGCAGTTATGGGTGCAAAACCAATAGCTGTATTGGACTCAATAATTGTAGCAGAAGGCTTTGAATATGGTAAACTGGAAAAAATCGTTGAGGCATTCAAAAACGTGTTAGAATCCCATAACGTAGCGCTTCTCGGGGGCGACTTTAAAGTTATGCCTAAGAATAGTTTAGATGAGATCATAATCTCTGTAGCGGGTATAGGGTTTGCTGAGCGAGTGTTACGTGACAGCGACGTAAAACCTGGCGACAAGATAATAGTGACCGGGCCGATAGCTGAGCATGGTGCAGTAATCTTGGCTGAGCAAATGGGTATACCTCATGAAGAATCAGGGTTAAAAAGTGATTGTGCTCCTGTTTTGGAGCCAATACGGGAACTATTAAAACTTGGTGGATTACACGCTGCAAAAGATCCGACAAGAGGAGGCATTGCAAACGCATTAAATGAGTTCGCAGAGAAATCTAATGTGACAATTAAAGTTTATGAGGAAAACGTGCCTATACGGGGAGCTGTGAGAGGATTATGTGAGATGCTTGGAGTTGATCCTTTCAGTTTAGCGTCTGAGGGTATAGCAGTGCTAAGTGTTGATGGTGATTACGCTGATGAAGCTGTTAAAAGGTTAAGAAATATGGGTTACAAATACGCTTCTATCATTGGGGAGGCCCAAAAGAAGGGAGATTTCCCCGTTATCCTTGAAACGGTGATTGGAGGAGAACGTCCTCTTAGAAAGCCATCTGGTTTGAATTTACCAAGGATCTGTTAAGATAATGCGGTATGTGGGGTTTCACAGGAATGAGAGTTGCTAAGAGGATTAGAGTAATTGGGATAGTTCAGGGTGTGGGCTTTAGACCGTTCATTGACAGGTTGGCTAAAAAATTTGGCTTGGATGGTTACGTTAAAAACATTGGTGGATCAGAGGTTGAAATCTACGTCGTTGGGAATGAAACAAGGATTTATGAGTTCATAGAGGCTATTAAAGAAGAGAAACCACCCACGGCTGAAATAGAGGAAATGATTGTCGAGGACGCCGAATTAGCGAAGATAAAAGGATTCAAAATCCTCAAAAGTAGCAACGTTGTTAAGGAACCCTCTATGATTCCTCCTGACATTGGTATTTGCCGTGAATGCATAAGAGAGATACTTGATTCGAACAGTAGATGGTATTACTATCCCTTCAACAGTTGTGCGTGGTGTGGACCGCGCTTCTCAATCATGTACAAAACCCCCTATGATAGGGAAAACACATCAATGAAGGATTTCCCACTTTGTGAAGCATGCAAAAGGGAGTACGAGGACTTCAATAACGTTAGGAGATACCACATACAAGGGATAAGCTGCAACATTTGCGGACCAAAGGTCTTCCTCGTAAATAGAGATGGCGAAGTTCTAGCCAAAAATACAAAGGATGTGATCCTTGAAGCGGCTAGATTGTTAGATGAGGGGTACATCCTTTCCATTAAGGGCATCGGCGGATTTCACATAGCGGCCCTCGCAACAGATGATGATGTTGTTAGAGAGCTTAGATTGAGAAAAAAGCGTCCGCATAAACCCTTTGCTTTAATGGCTTTCAACGTTGAGATTGCAGAAAAATTTGCGACAATAGGAGACGATGAAAGGGAACTTCTTGAATCAAAAGAAAAACCTATCATACTGTTAAGGAAAAAAGAGAACGGTTTCATATCCGATTTAGTTGCACCGGGGCTTGCACATGTAGGGGTTATGCTTCCATACTCGGGGTTACATTACCTGATTTTAAAGCACACAAGGGACAGAGTGCTCATTATGACAAGTGGCAATCCTAAGGGTAAACCGATGTGCACAACGAATAAATGTGCACTCGAGAAACTCGGTAACATTGTTGACTACCACATTCTGCATAACAGAGAAATAGTCAATAGAGTCGATGATAGCGTGTTAAGGGTTACAGGAGGAAAAACCGCGTTTTTACGGAGAAGCAGGGGTTACGCTCCAAAATGGTTAAGGGTTCCGTGGAATATTGGGGATAACGTGATTGTCGCATTTGGTGCAGATAAACAAAGCGCAGGAGGAATACACTTTCAGGATAAAATTTTGCCAACACAGTATATTGGTGATATTGACGATGTTGATAACATGGGATACCTAAAGAGGGCCATAGAGTTCTTTTTAAACACCTATGACCTCTGGGAAAAAAACATAGTGGTAGTCACGGATATGCACCCACAGTACAACTCCACCATGATCGGGAAAAAATGGTCCGAAGAAAAGGGAACAGAAGTTGTTTCCGTTCAACATCATCACGCGCACATTGCCTCAACAATGGCTGAACACAAGTTGAAACCAGGAGAATATGTAATCGGTATAGCAATTGATGGGGCAGGTTACGGAGTGGACGGTAATATTTGGGGAGGAGAAATTCTTTACGCTGACTACAGGGGGTTCGATCGCGTTGGGATGCTCGAATACCAACCAATGCCAGGAGGGGAAATGGCGACAATTTACCCGCTAAGAATGCTCATTGGGATAACGTCAAGGTTCTTATCATTAAGTGAAACATTGGAGTTATTCTCTAGGCTTGGTTTAACTAAAGCCATGAAGTATGGAGAAAGAGAGATAGAGATCGCATACAAGCAAGCTAAAGCTGAAAAAACCATTAAAACTTCGAGTCTAGGCAGGGTGCTTGACGCATTCTCTGCACTATTTGGTATATGTTTTAAGAGAACCTATGAGGGGGAACCTGCTATGAAACTCGAGGCAAAAGCGCTGAAATCAAACAAATCTATACCGCTAAGGAATAATTACATTGAGGAGGGTGAGATAACAGTTGTAAAGACGAGCGAAATTCTAGGGGAAATAATTAACCTTGAACAATGGGATAATACCAATGCTCTTGCAAGAACTGTTCACGAAATACTAGGAGAATCCCTATCACGAATCGCGGTAGAAAAAGCAAGAGAAGAAAACGTTAAAACAATCGTTTTATCTGGAGGGGTCTCAGTAAACGAATTGATATATGGCACGATTAAAAAATCAGTTGAAAAAGCTGGATTAAAACTGTTAGTTCCAATTAGGTTACCTAGGGGTGACGGAGGCATTTCAACAGGGCAACTCGCTGTTGTGGCTAATAGAGAGTTCTAGCGTTTTTTAATGAACAAAAATGTAAAAAAGAGTAAAGGGTCGTTTCTATTGTTGGTCATTAACTCTCCATCGGGAATAGGATGTTTCTGTGTAGAAAACCTTTGATTTCTCCTTTAGAGATCCACTCATTTATTTTGATTTTCAGTATTAGGGGGATTACTCCGTGTCCCCTAGCAAAATAGTAGATGTGAACGGGTTCCTCACTTGCCAACTTGTCGATTATTTCATTCTTTATTTTCTCCCAGTTTATTTTCCTTACGGTGAACACGGCTATGTCTTCTGATGTTTGCTTTAAACCGTAACCTAACAGTACCCCGCCTATGAATGATATAATTAGTATGAGGATTGACCCGACTTTCACTATTGTATTATCTGATTGATCACCAACTTTGAAAAAACCAATTGCCAAGAGGATAACAGCGATTATTCCAAAAATCGAACCAATATAGAAAGCTAAAATTGCGAGCCCCAACGAGAACGCATAGAAGGGTAATAGTGCACCGCCAAATAGGTAGAGGAGAGATTGGATTATGCCAAATGCCCCTCCCCATTTTAGTAATGAATCAAGGTATTCTAGTTTCATGGTATAATTATAGGCTACTAACTGTAATATTGGTGCAATTACCACAAAAGGCATCAACAAGATTAACAAAGTTTCGATTGTGAAGGACGAAACATAGTCGGGGCGAAATAACATTGATAGAAAAGAGTTAAACCATATAACAACAACAGTCGGGCTTAAAATGATACTGAAAATTGATGCAATGATCCACCAAATACCCGCATTCCTAAGGTCTTCAGAAACAATGCTAGGGGGAGGGAAAGAAGTGTTTAAATTGGTAGAATTTGACATAAAACACGCCTCCCACTTATCGAATAGAAGTTTGGTCTTCAATGTTAAACATGTATTTAATTTTATTTAAATTTTAAAAAAGTCGATTAATTTCATTAGAGAGAGTCTGTAAATCTCAATACACTTGGAGTCTCCCAGACTCTTCTTTTGATGCTGCCCCAAATTGAAATGAAAAAACCAACAATAAAGAAGAAAGCGAAGAAACCACCTATGTAAACCATGTATCCAAGAGGAAATAATTTAAGGTAGTATGAAGCTCCAAGAAGTAAGCCTGCGATTATAAGTGATGAACCTTGCATCGCGATGCCTCTCCAAAATAAGTTATACGCTTTCTTGAGATCCCAATATGGTTTTCTTATCGCGTCTGGAATGCATTCTTCTGGAACGTTATCTACGAAGCTCTTTCTCAGCATCGTGTACTTAAGTATTTCCTTTATTTTATTGCAGTAATCTCCTCCTGGTATAGCTACTTCAACATTAAAAGTCTTTCTCTGAAACATTCCAGCGGCTTCTCCCAAAGTAAAGATAGTTAAGATGGCAATAAGGATGGGTACAATCACGAAATAATAAATGATAAATATTAGAAAGACAATGGAAGCAACTATAAGTGTTTCATATGCTGGAGCAATCATTAGTAGTAACAGTGAGATGGCTACAGCTAAGATTAGGTAGTCCCAGGTATACCACCTAATCTCCCCATGTTCTCTCAAGAACTTTCCCATGGTCCCACTATACCCATAAATCACATGGCTTTTCGTATATTTAATCTTCTCAAGTACGTTTTGTTCATTTTCCTGCGCATATGTGATTTCCACTTTTATTTTTCCCAAGTCTTTTATTTTCTCCAGAAGGGCTTTGTCCTTGACGAACACTTTTATCTTTTCTTTCATTTTATTTTTTTCGTATTCAAACGTAAATGATTGATCTTCTTCATTTACCTTCTTTATTTCTCCTACTAATGTTGGCATTTTATACTCACGCCTTTAAAAATTATAGGACTTTCTCAATATTCCTGAGAATTGAAGCTATTGCATAGTAAGTCTTTGTTAGTTTTCTGAGGTTGATTGCAGAATATGTTACAAGTATGTTTATTTCTTCTAGATTTTCAATAAGATTAGAAAGCTCAAATTGCTGCCCATTGACTTTTAACGTTACCGTCTCTGTTTTTTCTTTGGGTTTTGGTGTTAACACAGTGAGATGACACATGTTTCCAGGTTGAATGTTACCTATTTTGACGACTCCGTTATCCTCGGTTACTGTGGCGTTGCATCCTTCTTGTTCGGAAATTATGATTTCTTCGCTGGGGAATCTAAGTTCCATATTTTCAAGTGTTTTGTTTGAGATGTTTCTGAGTGTAAATTCGTGTTGTGTTATGTGTGGTAGGATTTCTTCAGCTGTGAGTATAGCGAATTCTTTAAAGATTTGTGGTACACCACTTATTGCCCTCAAAAGGGAATTTATTGCATTTGATAAATTCCTTTTCAACACAAAATTGGCGATGATTTTTTCGTCCATGTAATATTGGTTTGGAGCGATCGTTACGTTGTATGTCTCGTTGTCATTGTGTTGGGTTATCGTCGCCTTTATGTTTTTCTCTAAGCTCACGCCAGCCGGCTTAATAACCACAAGTGTTAACTTTAACGTGTCTATTTCACCTCTTGGCTCAAAGTAAAAATTCCTCTTGTCGTCGCTCTCGATAAGATCCATTCCTTTGAGGATTTTAACTATTTTAACACCTTTAGTTGTTTCAAAAGCAACATTAAAACCCTTTGTTGGAGGCTTAATTGGTTTTAGAAAAAATTCTAGAAAGTATACTCTTGCTAAAGCTGAAAGCGAAGATAAGGACTTTAGATCACTCAGTTTAGCTTCAGATTCAATTGATTCAACTATTGATGTTTGTTGAACAGGTGAGGACTCCCCGACGCTTTCAACGGTATAAGACCCGGTGCTTGCAGCTTTTTTGCCTCCGAGCAAATTGCTTCTCTTTGTTAAAAGGTAACCGATACCAACACCAACCGCTCCAAATGCGGCAATCACCAATATGATAACGCTTGCTGGTATACCATTCGATTGTGCTCCATAATATGTGCTCGGCAGTCCATTTAGACCAACGTGATCTATTAGCAAGAAATCGAGACTTCCAGGAACACCCTGATAAGACCAGATTAGCGTAAAGTTTATGTTTACATAATATGTTCCCGTGCTATCTGGGGCTGAGAGTTGTGCAAACATTTGTATTTTTTCTCCGGGTATTAAATTTCGCGTGTTTGGAACGGTTTTACTACCCTTTATTTTCCCATTATCATCTAATAGAAGAACCGTGATGTTCACAAACTTTATGTATGTCGCCTTAGCGAGTGAATCGTTCATGTAGCCAAGTGTTATGAGAACGGTTAGGTAAGATGTGAATGAATCTTGGCACCACAGTTTTAATTGAAATTGACCATAAGTTTCGTCCACTGTTCCATTTTTGTCTCTATCTTCTCCGAAAATGAAAGTGTTAGAGTAATTTGAACTATAAGTTGTGGTTGTGAAGTTTACGAGGATAAACAAAGTTAGGAGAACTCCCAGGAATTTTTTATGCAAATTCTTCACCAACTTTATTTAAAAATTAACCTTTCTTTGAAAACATTAATAAAGTAATAGCCCTAAAATATAAATAAGTAAATTTAATATTAAGTCATTTTATTCTTCGTTTAGGATTTTCCCATCTCTTATTTTTATGATTCTATCGGATATTTTAGCTATTTCTGCATCGTGTGTGCTTATTATGAATGTTACTTTTTTCTCTTCACTTATGTCCTTCATTAGTTTTACTATTTTCGATCCTGTATCAGTATCTAGATGAGCCGTGGGTTCATCTGCAAAAACTACCTTTGGGTTGTTGATCAGTGCTCTAGCTATAGCTACTCTTTGTTGCTCTCCACCGCTTAGTTCCGATGGTTTGTGTCTGATTCTATGTGATAATCCAACTAACTCTATTAGGCTTAGTGCTTTTTGTTCTAGATCTTTATTGTTTTTAGTGAATGGTATCATTGGTATGATTACATTATCTAGAACGTTTAGGAATGGTATCAAGTTAATATTTTGGAAAATGAATCCTATATTTTCGTGTCGCCAATACGCTAGTTGGCTTTCAGATAGTTTCGTTATATCTAGTGAATCATAAAGTATGCTCCCAGATGTTGGTTTAATTATGCCCGCCATCACCATTAACAGTGTTGTTTTACCACTCCCAGAGGGACCAAATATAGCTACGAACTCGTCTTCTTCAACCTCTAGATTAATACCTCTAAGAGCATATATTTGGCCTTTACCTTTCTTATAAATTTTCATTACATTATCAACTTTGATTGTCTTCATTCAAATAACACCTGTTTAACTTTTTTAATAAAAATCAATCTTAAAAGCACAAAAAGTGAGAGCAACCCAAGAGGTATTGTCAAAAAGAAATAAAAAATACTCAAAGGCATAAAAAAGACCAGTTTAAAAAAGTATTTAGATAAAACAAAAGATGTAATGAAGGAAACCGCGTGACCCAATAACATTATCAAAAAGAGATTTAACGCGTTAGCAATATATATCCTCCCAATTCCCCAGCCAACTACGTGAAGAATAGCGTTTTCAATCCTTGAAAAATGCAAGTATAAATAAGTTACTAGAATCGATGCTAAAACTGAGACCAATACATCAAACAGGAGGTAATACCTTTCTATTTCAGTTTCCCTCTTGATTACAATTAACGCTTTTTCGTTAAACAGCATCTTAAGCTTAACTTTCAGGTCTTCTAAAGAGGCTAGAGGATCAACCCAAATAAGTGCTTGTTGCGAATCAAAAAAACCGTTATTAAACTTGAATATAGCTGGGTAATTAGCCTCCAATCCAAGGTCTTCCTCCATTTTACTATCTATTAATCCAACAACACTATATGTGACATTGTTGATAATTAGCTTATCATTGAGAGAAATATTCCAACCATCCAAAGCTAAAACTTCACCGCGATTACGGGGCAAATGACCTTCAATCAGAAACCTAGAAAACACGCTTTTAGAAAGTTCATTCGTCAAAACAAGTAAAAAATGACTGTTCCCAGTTGACACAAAGCTAAAATTGAAACAAGAAACCAAAACAACTTCATTCATTGAATAAACTGTCTCCAAATCCGCGCCGTTAATAGTATCACTGGTACCATACAACACTATAGCAACCTTATTTACGTTTTTCTCGTACTCGTATAAGGGGTAAATAAATATGCTACTAAAAAGAAGAATAATAATAAGAAAATCAAACTTACGTCCCAAAAAAAGCTTTCTGATAACGTATATGAGGAAACTCAACAATGAACACCCCCTAAACTCAAGCTCTCACGGCCTCCTCGGGACTCACATTGTAAGCAAGTATCACTGCTGGAATAGAGAAAATAATAGAAATACCAGTAACTATCGCCAACTGGTATGGAAGGAAAATCAAAAACAAGTACAATGTACCCATCATGAAACCAAAAAAGAACCAGCCCAAAACCACTGGTATAGCTAGGCCAAAGAAACCAGCTAAAACGCCGATAACAGATACTCTAATCAAATTATACAATACAACATGCTTCCGGCCCCAACCAAAAACCTTTAAGGTGGAAATCTCCCATTTCCTCTTCTTAACGTCCCAAGCCATTAAAAAGATTATTATCGGAGCAACCAATAAAATAACAACGAGTGTCTCAAAAGCGATTCTAGCTTTAAGATTCTCTATAACATGGCTTCTAACATTTAAAACAACACCAGGGTACTTATCCTTTATCCTCTGAGCAACCTCATCCACTTCATCAGGATTGTTAACTACGACTTTGATAGCAGGAAAATACGTGATACCATACTTAAACCCTTCGTTCTTTTTATAGATCGTAAAGATCTCGTTGAAAGCACCAACTGGAATATAAATGTCTATGCCACTAGTTAAGTTTAGTTGTTCTTCTTCATGCCCAGGGTGAATCGGATTATCGATTATGCCCTTTAGCGAGAATTTAATTGAAACATTCTCTTCAGGGATACCCAAATCTATAATAGTTTTATTGTTACCAACACCCTTAAAAATCCCAAGCTCCTCAAAAAGTTTAGCTCCAACAGTATCAACAATCACCGAAAACTCATAGTTAGACTCAAAAAACTCACCAGATACCAAATATCTTGGCTTTGGAAACTTTGGGTCCGTTATATTAACACCTTGAATATTGAGGAAATAACTTTTACCATTAACTTTTGCCCAACCATCATAAGTAATACTTTCCGGATAAATCACATATTTAACTCCTCTAACATGCCTAATCTCTTCAGCCAAGACACTCATGTTCCCACTAGTACTATTTCCATAAGGATACCAATTAACAATAAGAATATCCCAAGGGTAAATGTTATCATACACATACTGCCTTGCATCCGTCATAACTAGACTCTCAGAAACGAAATTCATAACAAAGAAAGAAGGCACAATCAAAAGCAATATCAAACCTAAACTGAAACCTCTCCTTAAATCCTTAAAAGCAACAGAAACAAACCGTCTCAACAACATAAAATATCCCTTCTAAAAACACAAAGATTACCAGTAAAAAAATATTTAAATGAATTGTAAAAAAATTTTTTCCCAATTGTTTATTAATAGCTTGTGTTAAAAAAAGATTTATTTATAGATTGATAGTTTATGAGTAAGTTAAACTCCACTATAGGTGTCTTTCGACGATGTCTCTTACTAAATCTGCAAAAAAAGGCGAAATAACAACCTAAAAATTAAATTAGGTTAAAAAGATGACGAGAAAAATATAAAAAAGACCTTAACATAATTAGATGATTTAAGCATTTGTTAAATTGATTGTCTAGGGTTCGGTGCATTAATTGATATCTCCAGTGGCTCTGTTTGGTTTTGCTTCAGTGACCGCTATAGTCATTATACTGGTTTACATGTTGGGAATTTATATTAGGGAGAGATTCAAGCACATTCTGGTGGGGATTGGAGCCACCGTGTTGCTTATGATTGTTTCGTTTCTATACTTTATCTATTTCACGTTTCCAATATCCGATAAATCCACCTTGATATTAATTGTGAGAAGCATTGGTATTTTAGGCTCCTCGGTTGTCCTGTTAATCTACCTATACAAGCGATCAATAATCGGGAAAGAATATATCCCATTTGAACCATTTGTAGTTTACATACTCTATGGTTTAACGATAGGTATGCTTGTGTCTCAAAATATCGAGTTCCAATTCGTTAATGGTATTTGGCTACCCAGTAAAAGGCATTTGATGTGCATCTACGTGATTTTCTCAATGTTTAGCGGCGTAGTCTTTTATACATTGATGAGATCCTATATGATCTTCTATAGGAAGGGTGTTGGGGAAAACAGAAAAGCCATCATATGGATGAGCATTGCTTTCGGAATAGGTTTCATAGGAATAATTCCAACAATAGTCTTACCGTCCACAGAAACATATGGTTATGAAAGCTTCTTTATTTTAAGTGGAGCCTACATTCTAATGGCTACACTTGTAAAATATCCGGACATAATCTTCACATTGCCTATGAAAATTAGAGCATTTTTCATAATAACCCAAGAAGGTATCCCACTCTACATCAAATCACTCTCAAAGGATATAAAAGCAGACGAGATTTCGGGATACTTGGTTTTTTTCTCCCTAATATTTGAGAAGATCCCAATAATCGTCAGGAGAAAGCAAGAGGGGACTTTAATATTAGAGCACGAGGTTTCAGTCGTGTTTTACCAAAGAGGAAAATTAATAGCTATTGCTATAATGGAGGAATTCTCCAAACATGTAATCCAATTGCAAAAAACGATAATTCAGAAGGTGATAAATTTGGTTAAAGAGAGGGATGTTACAGCACTCCCAGAGGAAACATTGGAAAGAATCGAGAAAGAGGTTAATAAAATGCTTAGCCCATTCATAGAGGGCACTAAGTGAAAGCCAAAAACCATTCAAAATCGATATATTAAAGCAGTTACCAAAAAACTTCAGACTTTGATTAGATGAATTAAAAATTAAAATTGATATCCTTTTTAGATTCCAGAAATCCTTGTAGCGACGTCGACATGTCCATCGTTCTGTAATCTTCTAATTATGAGTAAGTATAGGTCCTTCTTCTTTAGCATGTCCACGAATTCTTTTAGCTGTTCGTCAGATAAGCCTCTCTTGTATAGACTGTTTATTAAGTTGGAGAGTTTGCTTACTAGGGTTATGCCACCTAGAAGCTTGCTGATTAATATGTCGGGTACTCTTATGTTATTTTCTATTATTTTTTGGAAGAATATGTAGAAGTCCTCGGGGAGATACTCAACTTCCCCTTCTTCAACTTTGATTTCATCTAACCCCATTTTCTCAAACATTTCGTTTAACAGTTTTATCCCGGATTTGTGAGGGTACTTAACGGTTTTTTCTCCTACGGCCACTCTGGCAACAATGTTTGCGAGATTTTGGACTCCAATGAAATCAATAATTGCTTTCATCAATTCTTTCTTTGGTGGCTTTGTGACTGTAATTAAGGGCATTGTTTCCAATGTGTATAGGTCAGGATCATAAAGGTATACAATAACAACGTGGTCAACGTGGTTATACACAAGCTCTGTGGGGTACTCCCTAACAGCGGGAATAGGAATTTCCCTCTCACATATTGGGCAAATCTCAACCGCCGCTCCTTCTTCTGTTATGCTTATTGAGTATGCGCTTACGCTAATTATTCTTTTGTTTTTGTCGTATTTTACAACAGCTATGTGGTCACCGTGATTAATAGCAACGGAGTTTAAATCTTCCTTGGGTTCTGGTAGTTCGTCTGGGGTGATCTCTTCACCGCAGACGGGACAATTAACAATTTTAAGATTCTTTGTGCTCATGACTAACACCTTTAACTTTCAGTCAATACACCTTGGAACTTTTTGGGGTATCACTTGAAAATATGAATAAAAAAATATAATAAAAATAAACCCGATAAAACAAAGAAAATCTCGAGGATATTGCCTCTAATTCTGTTCTAACAAGTTTAAACAAGTATTTTAATAACACGTATATCTTCCCTGCTTTTCCTCGAATTATTCTTGCTTTTTGGGTGCATGGTTGCTTCTCGCTGGTTAATAATATAATATTTAAATGCATTTGAGGGGTGTTTATTTATTTGGTAAACCATGGTGT
>JAGSHR010000022.1 GCA_029855985.1 Candidatus Njordarchaeota archaeon | reverse complement strand
GTTAAGAAGACTCTACCAACACTATTATTCCACATGAATGCCCTGGAAAAAGCCGGTATAATCACGTGGAAAACAGCAAAGAAAGGAAAGAAAACCACAAAAGTCTACAAGATCAAAACAAAAATACTCGAAATAGAGATAGACATCGAGGTATTCTCAAAAATAAGCAACATGAAGATAATAGACAAGATAGCGAAAGACACAATAAACAAGCTTCAAGAAAAGGGAATAAAGATAAAGAAAGATATGAGCATAGATGATCTAGTGAGCACCGGTTTAGACGCGTTAATGGCCCTAATAGTAAAAGACTACATTGAAAACTACGAAGAAGAAATAGCAAAATACCTCTATGAAAAGCACAAGGAGGTACTGGATGAGACAAATGACCCTATTGAGATAGCTGAAAAGCTAAACATCGATGTTTATTGGGCAGCAAGACTCTTGCAAATCAAGAAATAGGTGCAACCAAGTTTTTTATAATAATTGGCGTTTGTATCTGAGTGATAACCTAATTGATCTAATCATTTTTAATATACTGTTTAACACTGTCTATTATATAAAAATTTAAATTACTTAATAACTAACAATTATTTAAAGAAATCATAGAGGTTAAAACAATTGAAAAAAGGAGAACCGGGGTATACCGCATACAAAATAGCGAGTAACCTCGGTAATGGCTACATAACTCTCGGTTCTCTTAACCTTATAACTATGATAATATTTATACTCTCAACTTCCCGAGACTCGATCTTCTTCTTCCTAATACCTTTAGGAGCAGCGTTGCTTTATATACTAAGCTTCGTGTATCTAATTATTCTGTACGCAATAAAGAAATTGAGCGAGGTCACGGGAAACAAGAAACTTCGGACTGGAATAAATTTTGTTGCGATAAGTTTAGTTATAATCTTCTTTGGAATTCCCTTAATCTCATATAGTGCGTATATTTCGCCAATTTTATCCTTGATAGTTGTAGGATTACTGTTTTTTGTAGCCTTTCTGTTTCTGTTAGGGCACTATTATTTGTTTTATGGGCTTGGCGAGTATGGGAAGATTGAGCGGTCACCCAATATTGTTAAAGCTTCAATGTTTATAGTTTTGTTATTAGTTGTCGAGTTCATGGTGTTTGTTCCAATCTTCTTTATATCCATTAGTTTTGAGGGGGTTGTTGACTTCGAATTATATTATGGTTTAAGCTTCATTGCGACGGTCATTGGGTTAATAGAATCAATTCTATTAATAATATTGGGGCGCGAATTTGACAGAATAGCAAATAAAATAAAAACCATCGTGTTAACTAAAAACTTAAAAGAGTTGAAAGAAAGCGTTAAGGGTAAGAGTATAGAGGAAATAATAAAGATCTCTAGGGAAAGCGAAGTTCCCTTCGTTCTCTTGGCTTCACTTAGAATGTGACACAAATCGGGGAAACAAACTACTCCTAATTTTTTATTTCCCAAATGTTTCTTATCCTAGTAGACAATTATTTTGGTTTTTGGAGGTGTTATCTTTAGACCCAGTGACACTGTTTTTCCTCATCATAACCTATTTGGGAAGCGCTGTTTTCTTCATTGTATCTTTTCCAGTGGCATTTTACTATAGGAAAAAAGAGGGTTTGAGGTTAATTCTGGTAGTATTAATAGCGATATATTTTGCGAACCTATTCAAGATAATCTTCAAAGTGCCCAGGCCACCGAGGGAGTATTGGGTTACCAGCGCGAGTGGTTACAGTTTTCCCAGCGGTCATGCAACAGATTCAGCTGCTTACTGGGGTTATATCGGTTTACTTACATGGAGAAAAAACAAAATCTTTACGGTGCTATCATTTGTACTGATAATCTTGATTGGTGTATCCAGGGTTATCTTGGGGGTCCACACATGGATCGATGTCATAGCAGGATGGATCTTGGGAATAATTTTCGCTATTGTCGGTTACACTTACGGTGAACGGATCAGTGAGTTCTATAATAACTTAGAAACCGTTAAGCGGTTAATTATGATATTGGTTTTATATGGGGTAGGCTTAATGGTTTCCTATGTTTTAGCCGTTGGCGATGCAGTTGCAATGGCAAGTTTTAATGACATACTTGTTTCTATAACAACGGTAGCTAGTGGTCTAATAATGTTGGAGGTTAATCGTCACATTGGTTTTGATTGGTCTAATGTTACTCGACTATCGAAACTCGTTAGTGTTTCCATATTAGCGATACTTCTCTTGTTGGGGCCATTCATGTTAATTAAAACTGGG
>JAGSHR010000299.1 GCA_029855985.1 Candidatus Njordarchaeota archaeon | reverse complement strand
ATTTTATCTTAAAAATAAAAATATCGCCTTAGTATGACATCTTACAATCATATGACGCTACTCCTTCTCCATTAGAGATTATTTTTCCCTGAACCCTATTAGGGTATATATAGAACCATGTTTTAACTATTTTCCCGTTTTCGAGCTTTACATCCACTTTTTTTCTCTTATACCAGAAGGGGTGACCTTCGAGCTCATCGATTCTCTCTAGCTTCTCTGCACTCACTTCGTAGACTTCAACATGAATCGGGCTCGCATATTTCCTCATTTCCCCCGCTGAATCAATAGGTATACAGTATGGAATAACTGAAACGACTAACACAAATTTTTCGAGGGTTACCCCTGTGCCCACAAATTTGCTATCAGAAAGGTATTTATGATTCCCACAACCTCTTTTCAGTGTTCCATAGACCGCTAATAGCTCCAATTTGGACACCTAAAATTGACTAATTATCTCCAAGTACTCTCAATAGTTTATCAATATCGTGTTCATTGTTGTAAAAGTGAATCGAAACTCTTAAGCCTTTTCCTCTTCTTGCTACTATTACGCCAGTTTTTAACAGTTTGTTATATGTGTTCTCTACGTTTTTTACTTCAATATTGATTATTGGTGAACTTGGTTCAGCAGTATTTAAGAACTCATTTACTTTTGCGTGAGCTGGTTTGTTTTCGAGCAAGTATTTCGCTAGTTGTAGGTTTCTTTTTTCAATGTTTTCTATCCCAATTTTATTGATTAGTTTAATAGACTCGTGTAGGACTCTATACCCTATAAAAGATGGGTTCCCTAATTCGAATATTCTGGCATCGTCTGAGGGCTCATAGTACATTTTATTGAAATTGAAGGGTTCCTTCGTCCCTAACCAACCTGCAAATGGGAAGTCCAGTTTTCTGACCAATTCCTTTTTAATGTATATGAAACCGCTACCGTGAAGACCCATTAACCATTTATGACCTCCAACAGCTATAAAGTCGATATTTGTTCTTTTCACATCCAATCTTAGTGAACCTACTCCCTGTATGCCGTCCACTACTAGGAGTGCCCCATGTTTCTTCGCAATTTTTGACAGCTTCTCTAGATCAATGGTGTACCCGTTGAGGTATTGAACCCAAGAAACAGCTATTATCCTTGTGTTCTCGTCAACGGCTTCTTCGAATTTTTCTATTGGTAGAGAACCATCTTCGTTTTCTATTATTCTTAGCTCTGTTCCATGTTTTTTAGAAACTACTTGCCATACGTACTTGTTGGCGGGAAACTCCATATCGGTAGTAACAATATTACTTTCCTCACTCCATTGTATGGAGTTCGCTACCATGTTTAGTCCAACGGTTGTGTTCTGCACGAACCCGATCTCGCTTGGTTGAGCGTTTATTAGTTTAGCAATTTCCTCTCTTAAATTATTCATTTCGTTGTACCATTCAAGCCAGTGAACGCCCCCGTACTCTCTTTCTTTTAACCATTCTTCCCCTGATTTTATCGCTTTTTTAGAAACCAAGCCGTTAGCAGCGGTATTCAAGTAAGTAATTTTCTTTAAGATTGGAAACATTTCATACCTTATTTGCTCGAAGTTCATCATAATCACGCTTTACGTTAAAAATATTGGTTTAAGGATGTGCAATTATATAATCTTTTAGCTTCCTATATTATAATACTATTACTCACTGGTTGAATCAAACGTCTAAAAAACTCAGTGTGATGGTTGAATGCAATGTCCGATGAAAGAAGGGCATTACAGAAGACTAAAAAAGAAAAATTTAAGTTAGAATACAAACTCGAGATGATCTTTGGATTTATTGGTGGTCTAATTCTTTTTGTTTTGGGTGCAACTGGTTCTGCCGAGTTTTACTTAAAGTTAATTGAGATTGGTGAAAGTTATTTTGGAAAGTCCGCTGCAACTGATACACTCGCGTTATTCTTCAAGGTTTTAGCTAGCTTGGGTGGGATAACCGTTATCGTTGGATCTATTTTAATTGGGTATGGTAGGAGGAGAATTGGTGGTTGGTTTATTGGTATCGGCGCAGGAATTTCCCTCTCTTCCCTTATTATTAAAATAATTGTGCTGGGTCCAACTCTCCAAAGTTACATTCAACTGGGGGAATACGGTAAGGCTGTTGGTTTATTTGGATTAGAGTTCGGTTTACTGGGTCTCGGCGTTTTCCTCGCGTTTCTCGCAATGCTAACAAACTATCGTTGGATGTTTTATATGTTCATTTTATCCATGTTGGCTATGTTCGTTGGAGCGACAGGAGACCTTTCCTTGCTGGAAAATCTAATAACGGCTCTAAATCTCCCATATGAATACCTTAGCTATTTGAATTATCTTGAGTCCCTCTTATTTTACATTGGTCTCGTCTTTCTCTTAACTACACTCATCGTTGGCGCTAATAGGTTTAGGATCGCCAAATTCATTGTTATCTTGGGTTTAATAGGTTTGTTACCAGCTTTGTTCACAATATTTATGACACTCGCGTACAGTGGTTCTACAACGTTGTTCCTTGTGCGAACTATAACTGTTTTAATACTATTGATTGGAGAAATCTACTTCATTTTAAAGGCAAATCCAGTTCACAAAGAATAAGCTTTTATGAGCAAATCCTTCTTTTTATTTTTTGATTGGCTTTAAGTTTCTCCAAAGTATGGCTTTTATTCCATTTTTTTCAAAGATCTTTATAACGTTTTCGTCATCGTCGTGAACCTCTATTATTTCGTCTCCAAGCATTTTCTCGACGATTTTTGCTTTTTCCAGTTTGAAAACATCACTTTTTCTGTAATCCTTTTCACTCCTCCAAATTACCATTGCCGGTTTAAATTCCATGTTAAGCTTTTTTGCTTCTTCTTCTATCTTCTTTAACATTACCCTTACGACATCTTTTTTGCTACCAGACAATATAACGATCTTTTTTCCTTCTTTCTGGTATTTATCCACGAGCTTCAGTGCTTCGAGGTTAACCTTATCTATTTTCTCTGCTAATTGCGGGTTAAAGAATTCTTGCCAGAAAGCTTTTTTCTCGTTACGGTTTAAGTCTTTGTCATTTTTTGCGCTTGGATTGGCTTTCCTCACGGCTCTCTGGTATCGCTCTGTATTATCTATTAAAACACCTTCTAGGTCGAACACCACTATTCCCATGGGCAGCACCATCTATGGTAACACTGGTTCTAGGATCTCTTTGGTGATTAGGCATATCTCCTCCATTTCTAGTTCATCGATTATCTTTCTTTTTATTTTTTCACCGAACTCTTTTTCAATTTCTTCTACAGCCCTTACAAGAAACATTTCGAGGAACTTTGTTTTCCTTTCTACAATTATTGCACCTATCACGTTCTCGGTTTTGTATAGAAGCACTGTTGTATCTCTAATTATAGTTATTGGTTTTCTCGCTTGATCCTTCCAATTCTCCAATTTGCTTAGTATCTCCGAGGATACCGCTGCGTATCCTGAAACAACGTATTCATCTAGTTTTAGCCCTTCAAGATAAAACTCGCTGCAGAGAGGTTCACCTACCCTGTTTGTTATTACAACGCCGTAAACTCTATGAGGGAGAATATGGTATACACCAAAGTCTACATCTAATGTTTTGTAAATAATAGTGTAGGCCACCCCCACAAGACTAAACCATATTGGGAATCTAATCATTGGAATTGGAAGCTCTACTACAGAGGATATAAATAATACTAAACTTACTCCCACGAATCCTATTATTAACGCAACTATAAATCTTTTAACTTGGTTTTTCTTATAGGAACGGACACTAACCTTGTATATTTTACAGAAAACGTAAAAGATGTAAATGAGAACCGTTAACTGAAAGACCACTACTAAGAAGGCACTTATTGGCTCCATCGGTCTAGCTCTAATCGTGAACTCCCCCACAAACTCTATTCTAGAGCTAGACTTCATAATTAAAATGACATCTAGTCCGAGTAGTGAGGCCACGATAAAATCTAGTTGATTTACCTTATACGGATCATTTATATCCTTGGCAAAGAGATACATAAGAAAGTTTGAAAAGAGGCCGATAGACCCCCCTAATTTGAATAATGTCTCAGTTAGCGATATCTCGGCTATTGCTATGGATAATACAAATAGGGTTATTGAAACCAACAGAGATATAGTTGCTAGAGAAAAAATGAGAAACACGCGATTATCCTCGCTGACATAGAGCGCTATCAGTTTCTTGCTTGTTAATGATAGAATAATTAAATCCAGTGTAAAAGTTATCATTATTAGAATCGGACTTATCAAGTTTATGCACCGATCTTACTTTGCCATATGTGTCTTCAACTTGAATATTATGTAGAGCTCTTTTTTGAATTATTAATCCATATTTTATTTAAATTCTATTTTGTAGACGTGCTTGTGCCCCTTAATTGGTTTAAACCCAAAAACAATATCTTGTTTTTCTAAAAAGTTGATCGCTTCATTGCTACCTATATAGTGAATATTATACTCACCAACATATTCGAGTGTTGATAGGACTTGTTCGTATGGATCCTCAGTATCCATTAGTGCGGGTATTAGATCTGAAACCTTCCTTACATCATTTCGATTAATTATAACATGTATCTTGGAGAAGGTGGCTCTATCAATGTCTGGAACAAAACCCGTTAACCATTTTCTCGTACTGTATTCCTCAAAGTCATATTTAACGGGCTTAAGCAGAGATTCGAGGAAATCGTAAATTTGATCTGGAACCAAGAAAAAATCTACGCCTAGCTCACTTTTAAACTCCAAAATTAGCTTCACTACCGAGTTTAGCCCATCAAAGTCCTCAAACATATCTGGAAAGAAAACTACTAGTGTTTCATTCTGCATTGGGGTGACCTCTCAGTTAACGTTCACATTTCGAACAATTGATTTAAATTAAATATGGAATATGGTATATATAACATTAAGTAAGGCCAACTCCCCCCAAGGTTTAGGAGTAGCCTTACTTGTTTTTAATGTTTGCGGAAGTGAAATTATTGGAAAAAACTTGGAAAATAACATTTGAAGGAGAAAGCCCAGTAAGCGAAGACGACTTCGAGTTAGAATTCATAGACATAAAGGACCTCTTTGAGGGGTATATCGGTTTCGAAACAACTTACTTTGAAAAATTGTTATCCCTAATTGAGGGAAATGACAATTATAACGGCATCAAGAACCTTAAATCTGTTATCTCTCCAGATGAAGAAGAATTTATCGAAAAACCTGTAGCACTAGTCTTAGCTATTGATAAAAATGACTTAAGGTATGGTTTTCTCTTATTCGTAATGGATGATGATACTGTGATCTTGGGTGTTTGGCCTCAACCATTCTTTGACGCAGTTAAGCAAGATAAAGATCTAATGAACGGTGTTCTTGGGGCTCTCCTGGAAAATGTTTCAAACTGGAAAAGGGTTGATGTTGTTATCCCCATTGGAGAATAAGAAAAATTTTGAGTGGTGAATCCCACTATCTTCACAACAATTTTTTACAAGAGTTACGCCTTCTCTTCTTGTTTGAAAAATAAATGATTATTTTAGGATTGTGAATCGATTTAACGTAACGCGTGACATGAATCTAGTCTTCTCCCTCAAACACATGTTGATTTATTCTTTCAATGCATGCTTTTAGTTTGCTTATAGATTCTTCCAATTTGTCGTTTTCAATGTATATCTCGAATTTACTTCTTTGCTCTATTGGGTATTCCTCGCATTCGTCTTTATTGCATATTATTATCCTCATTGGGGTTATTGTACCAACTAATATGTCTTGGAGCTTGTTAGCTTTACCTTTTGAGAGAATGGCAAAGCTTGCGTTTTGCTCTATCCCAGAGGAGTGAATTTCTAGTTTTCTGAGTGCTTCGCCTATCCCATCAACGAATCCTTTTACGTTGTTCCTTATGAATTTCCAGAAGCTAACCTCATAGAGATTTTTCCAGATGTTTTGCATTATTGAGATTGGCTCGCTTCCTAGTATTCTGACAATGTATTCTAGTTTGTCACCCACATAGTTTAATATAATGCTTATCTCCGCGTTTTCGGGCGTTACGGGTATTGGTTTCATCTTTATTTTTATGAATTCTAATGCATCTTCGACAGTGTTGAGTATTTCTTTTTGAACGTATTTGTTCCCTATGCAGTCCGTTATTAACTCATGATCGTTTAGATCCTTTAGTATTTCGTAGATTATCCTAGAAACATAGAATTCCCAGCTTTTTGATAATTCATCGTTTTCGAGTATAAACTTAATGATATTGTATTTTGCATCTTGTTTGAGTAAAGGCAAGTTTTCAAGTATTTTTAGTAGCTTTGGGTTTTCCTCGTTTTCAACCAGCTTGGTTTTTTCTTGTGATAGTAGAAATCGAGCTAGTGCCTCTACGCCTTCCTTTTCTTTTGTCATATCACTTAATATTCTGATTATTTCATCCCTCGCCTCCGTTGTTCCAAAGAGCCTATCGGTTATTCCTCTTAAATACTGTAGATTGCCCTCTAAGTCAAGTCTTGAGGGAATATTTATTATCGCCGTCCTCACTTCCTCAAGTATTTTCTCCATAAATTTTTTGACTTTCTCATTAAAATTGGTTATCACTAGGTCGACCAAATACCAGTCCAGGTAGTTATTTGTGTAATGCACCAATTTATCGGGGTTCCTATGCCCTACAAGCCTCTTGTAGAGCACATAACTTGGGCTACCCAAGTATAACATTTCCTCTAAGTTGAAGCCACTCACGGAGAAACATCCCCAGTAATCGAATTTTTCTATGTTAGGTTCCTCGTTAAATAACTCTTTGAGTAAATCACATCCAATAAAGGGAGTTACTGCACCCAATAGTCCGGAGACGAAAAGGTCGCATAAAACGTTCTCATTCCTTAGGGTTAATGCGTCCCTAATCAATTTCTCAAGATTCTCGTTTATTAGCTTAATGATCGTTAAACCGTGAATTTTTCGCCCATAGAGGAAGAGAGAGGAAACAGCCGCTGCAACATGTGATACTAGGGTTCCCTTCTTTTTGCTTTCCATTAGCAGGGCGTCAAAGTCTAATTGTAGTGTTAAATCTTCTAGTTGATGATTAGCCTTGGTAATTAGGATCCACGACATTATTGAATCAACGCTATCCACACGCTGTAAATAATCTATTAAACTTGAGAAGAAATCGATTATGTGGATTCTCTTCTCGCCTAATCCCTTGTAGGCCACTATGTATGCTAGTTTCCATGCCTGATTTAATGGTATTGTACCCGAGATCAACATGTTGACAAGTATGTCAAATAATTTTACGTAGTGAGTTTTGAGTTTCTCTCCAATTAACTTATAAAATTTGCACGGGTTGGTTAAAAAGTATAATAGGGCTCTTTTTCCTGCGTCAGGGTGGAATTTTACCTTATCCCCCCTAATCGTTAAGTATTTAAGTAATAACATTAAGCTCTCAAAACTGTAGCCAACGAACTCTATTAACTCCCTTAAGCTGATGGCTCCAACAGCGGTCGCGGATATTTGCTTTTTTAACTCTATGTTAAGATCAAACTCTGGGAATTCGACAATGAGAGTGTTTAACAGACTCGAATTAATCACTTCCTCCAGATCCTCCATACTTGGTGAAACTAATCTAAGCTCAATTGTCGCAGTTCCTTTGGTTCTAGATATAACCGCTCTATGCCTCATTTCCTCAACAAATCTTTCAACTATTTCTTTGTTCGCGTCCAAGATAATATCAACCTTCACTAAAATCACCTTTAAAAAAGCGGATAGAATAATAAGGAACTTATTTGTCTCTATTATATGTGAATAATTATCGATTATAAAAACGATACGAGAAATAAAAATGCGTTATGTTTTTGCCTTCTTTAACCTTCCTTTAGCAGCCCAAATATCAGCAACTAGAGCAAATATGAGCCAAATCATAAATACAATTATGGTATACCAGAGAACAAGCTCTCCGTAAATTAGGCCAATAGCTCTGTTTATCTCTTCCATTTCAAGCTGCTCTAAATTTAGTGTTTCACCCCTAACCTCTTGTATGATCGTTTCATTGAGAGCCGAGTAAAGAACAATGCCAACACTCTTAGGGGAAATTGGAATCCCTAAAATGTAGGCCACCGTGGGGGCAATGTCGATTATCCTCCCCCCGCCCAACTCGTAACCATTTTTGAATGGTTTACCCCACATCCAAAGCGGTATTTCCGCTACCAGTGGTGGCCAAACATTAAAGTGTTGTCTCCCTATACCACCATGATCAGCCGTTACTATCACAACACTTTTATCCGCTAGACCCAAGTTCTCCAATGTGTTGATTAATCTTTTAACTTGCTCTGCATTCTTATTCATCGCGTATCTATACTGTTCAGAGTCAGTGCCGTATGCATGGAGAATTGAATCCGTGTCAACTAAGTGAATCATGGAAACAAACCCTTTACTTCTTATCTCCGCTAGGTGACTTTGGAGATAATCAATAACGTTGTCCATTGTTCCAACTGAACCTTCCCCACTTGAACGATAGGTTTCACTTGATCCTAGTATTTGAGCTAAAGTAGGGGGAGCCGTGAATACCGCCGTGACAAATCCCTCTCTTGAGGCGATTTTGAGAATATCATCCACAACAGGTGTATGATAAGTCCTTAGAAGCAAAGAAGCATACCTTTTAGTTCCAAACTCTTGTTTTGGAGGGTTATTTTGGGTCAAGTGTATTTGGGGCCAAGTTCCCGTCATAAGAGAAACGTGGTTTGGGTACGTTATTGTTGGGTAAGTGCAAACAATATGATTAGCCCATGCGCTCTCGTTCTTGTGTTGGATTATGTATTGGGCCGACGACCAAAACACATCGTATCTGGCTCCGTCAAACGTGATTATAAACACATATTTAGCCAAAGGTGCTCCTAGCGAACCTTTAACTTGATCGCTTACTGGCGCTGCTGCGTGTGTGTTTAAAAATACTCCCGGGAGAATAAGCATTCCAACAATTAGTAACGCGGTTACTGCCCCTCTTTTCTTTATTTTGTATCTAAACATTAGGTCCAAGATTAATATGAGGGGGAATAATACTAGGAAAGCGGAAAGAGAACTGTCAAGAATAAACAACAGAGAGCTCCTAGTTAGATCTGCGTTCATCAAGTTAGCTTCTTTCTCACTTAGAGTCGCTCCAAATGAAAAGGATGTAAAAGCTATATAACCGATTAATAGGACTACTAGAAAACCAATAAGTAATGGACCGTGAATACCCAACCTTTTGTAATATGCCTTAACTTTTTCCATTTTAGGCACCATAAACGGAAACACTTCATAGACATATTATCAAATTAAGAATAAATTAGTTTCCTATAACCCACTATTATTCAAATTAACAATTGTGTGAGGAGACCCTAAATGAGTAAGATACAGATTGGCGTTATTGGGGATTCCGAATGTACTCAAAGCGAAGAGTGTGAGTTTGCCGAGAGATTAGGTGAAGAGTTAGGGAAACTCGGAGTTATAGTTTTGAGTGGAGGCAGAGGAGGAATAATGGAAGCTGTTTTCCAAGGTGCCAAGAAAACTGGAGGAATAACTGTTGCAATTTTACCATCGAGAGATAAATCTGAAGCTAATGTATATTCGGACATAGTGATTCCAACAGGAATGGGTTGGACTAGGAATTCCCTTGTAGCTCTCGCGTCAGATATTATTATTGCTATTGGTGGCAAGTCTGGGACGCTCTCAGAGTTAGCTTTTTCTTGGATGTATGGTAAGCCCATAATCGCTGTTGTTGGTTTTGGCGGCTGGTCCGAAAAATTAGCTGGCAAAAAAATTGACGATAGACGAAATGACGTTATCCATCCATGTGGGAGTGTAAAATGCGTGATTGAGAAAATTAGGGAACTTTCGAGCCTTTGACCGCTGATTTAAAAATCTGTTTGAGAATATCAGGGTTAAATGAATTCAAAATGATTTTAATATTGTTAGTTATCTTTTCTGGTGCCAGTATGGGAAAAGATGAATACGTAAGTTTCGCGGAGATATACGACCTGTTTTACCACCGAGAAGAAGACATTGATTTCTATTCTAAGTTAGCTGAAACGTATGGAGACCCTGTTCTTGAACTTGGCTGCGGTACTGGTAGGGTTCTATTAAATTTGGCTAAGAGAGGATACCGGGTATACGGGTTAGACGCATCGGAATCCATGTTAAATGTACTCTCAAAGAAAATAAAGAATGAGAACTTAGAGGGTCATGTGAAATATGCTGTTGGTGACATGAGAAACTTCAAATTAGATGAGAAGTTCAACTTGATCATAATCCCTTTTAGCACAATCACACATAACACTTCCCTAGAAGACCTCATTAACACTTTCAAATGTGTTCGTGAACATCTAAATAAGGGAGGGGCGCTGGCCTTCGACTTGTTTGTTCCAAAATTCGAATATTTAGCTGAAGGCTCAAGAAATATTTTTGACATAAGGGAGAAAAAGGGGGCAAAAATGGTTGTGATAGAGAACGCAAAGTATGACTTGACTAATCATTTGATACATGTTAAGAGATACGTGAGAGTTATTGGCTCACCTTTCGAGGGGGAATACACTTGGTTTTTCACGATAAGGTTTTGGTTTAAGGGAGAAATAGAACTTGCCCTTAGACTAGCAGGTTTTAACAAAGTCAATGTCTACGGTGGATTCAACTATGAAGAGTATTCATACGATAGAGGAATCATGGTCTTCATAGCAGAAAAATAAAAAGAAAAATATGAACCGCACTCAACATATTTTCCATGTTTTCACAAAATTAGTATCTCTGAGATCTCACCTATGTCACTCACATTCTCTAGGCTTTCAACCTTCTTGAAAACATCCCTAATTTGTTCTTCAGCCAGTATACCCTTCGTTAATCTAGTGAACTTGTCTTTAACTAGTTTCTCTGTATCATCGTTCCTCTTTGGGAAACCCAGTGGGTATAAAACCTCTTTCTTCAGAGTTCTACCGTCTTTCAGTTTGACGGTCACCCTATTGGGGATAGCTTCTGGGTAGAGTTTATCTAACTCTGGGTCAACTTCTACCTTCATCTTTTTCATTAGTTCCCGTGTTCTCGGGTTAAATATCTCATCACCCTCGAAGCTGTCAATCCAAATGTAGCCGTTTGCGAAAGCGGAAGCCACAATGTATGGTAAACTGTGATCGGCGGTTTCTCTATTTTGTGGATCCCACTTTTCGGGGTGCTTGACGATAATGTCGTATGTTGGTTGGGCAGTGTCAACCTTTATCTCTTCAATGTCCTCATATTTTACTCCCTCTTTTAATAACTCGTACACAGCGTCAACTGCGCTCTGAGCATGATACTCTACTGGGTGGAACTTCATGTAGCTTTCAAGTATTTTTCTTGGTCTCTTTACGTTACTTAATTCTTCAATTGGTTTGAAATCAAATGAACCGTTCAATAACTGGTTAATCATACCCATTTCTCCTACGAAGGGTTGATCTGGTCCCTCGTATCCAGCGGATGCCAATAATGTCGCCAGAACAGCGTTTCTACAAGCGTTTGATGCTGCAGTTGCTTTCCACATTGTGACTTTCCCTGCTCTCGTTTGCCTCATGGCAGCATGTGGAACAACACTTATAGCTAAGGCATTCACTATCTTTTCTGGTTCGAGTTCAAGAAGGTTTCCCAATCCCGCTGCCGCCCCAATCATTGTGTAATTGACATGGTCCCATCCCCTTAGTCTCAGTGATTCAGAGTCGCAAAGTCTCATTCCCACCTCATAAGCTACAGCTATGCTTGTTGCGATTCTCTTCCCATCTAGATGGTAAGCTTCTCCTACAGAGAAGAGCGCTGCAATCATATCACTTGGGTGCAAGGGTTCCTTAGAGAGATATGTGTCGTTGAAGTCGAAGTACCTTATGAGTAAACCGTTAAGTAATGTTGCATGGTCCGGCGATAACTTTATATCACTTCCCCAAACTCTTGCACCAAAATCTTTGACCCTAAGCTTGTATAGTGCTTTTCTTGCTCTGCGGTTAGCGGTACTCCATAATGCCCCTATCGCAACACCAATTGAGTCGATGATTCTTAGTTTTACCTCTCTTAAAACATCTTGATCGATTGCGTTGAACTTAATGCTTGCGGAGAATTCAGCTATATTGTCGGCTACCTTATCGGGCATAACGAGTCCTCCAAAACCTATAGGTTTTCCAAGGGGTATATAAACTCAATACATAAAATAGATAAATCACAATATAAAGAAATGGTGAACCCACCTGATGGGTGTAGCTAATGACGTACTCTATAGTTGCCATAGATGAAAAAACGAAGACTCTAGGGGTCGCAGTAGCTTCCGGCTCAATCGCAGTTGGAACAAGGGTACCATTGGTAAAAGAGCATATAGGGGCAATTGCCACACAAGCCTACACAAACACTATGTACGGCTCGAAGGGACTAGAATTACTTGCCAAAGATTATTCGCCAAGTGAAGCGTTGGAGAAATTATTGAACTTGGATCCTGAGAGAGATTATCGACAAGTAGCAATAATTGATGCGGGGAATAGGAAAGCAGTATTCACCGGGGAAAAATGTCCTGATTGGAAAGGGCAAATTATCGGAGACAATTATGTTATAATTGGGAATCTAATTGTAGGTGAAAACGTGTTAAAAGCTGTAGAAAACGTTTTTAATGAGTCGCTAGGGCCTTTTCCTTTACGTTTATTAAACGCGTTAATTGCGGGTGAAAAAGAGGGCGGAGATAGGAGGGGTAATCGCTCAGCTGCAATTATAGTTAAGGGTGAATACAACGTAGATATTAGGGTAGATAATGCTAGAAATCCTACCCAAAAGCTTCTCAGTATTTATGAGTCCCGATACGTGTGAATAATACTTCTTAGAATTAACTCTTTTACTTGTTATTCAAAAAAATGAAGGAAATTGTTTTTGGTTTCATCCAATCTACGTCGCGTTTAACTGAATTCCCTTAGAGAGTATCCTGCTAGGAGAAATCCTATTGGTGCTAGAAATGGTATGAAACCCAGAATTATCAGCAAGCCACCATTCTTTATGTTATCAGAACCTAGTATTTCACCAACTTTTCTCACACCAATACCATAAACTATGTAGCCAATTAATGTTATAAGCCCCGCAAGTAAAATAAGTGAGAGCAATCTTAACAAATTAAGCAACGTTTCCTCTGATACCGTTCCCCCAGAGCCAAGTTGCTCGGCTATTGACGCTAACTGCGGAAAAATCATGAAAGTTAAAGCGACCAAGAGCAATTCCCCTAAGATGAGTATTATAGCGCCAAACTTGAATGATCCTACGTCTAACTCCTCACCTAACAAATAACTATTATAAACTAACCATACCATTAAGGCAAGATTTACAGCAGCAATCGCTCCCCGCCAAAGGAAAGTATTCTGCATCGATTGTATTTGGGAAGCATCAAGGGTGCCACCAAGTAATGCACCCTGCATTGATGAGATCATAATAGAAAAAGCAGATTCGATGAGGGAAAACACCCCAATAGCTAACATGGCGTTCCCAGTGTTGCGGTATAGGTTCAAACCATAACACCTAATATATTCATGAGATTCAGTTTTAGTGTTTATCGGTTAAAGCATAAATATGACTCTTTTAATATAAATTTATCAATAAAACAAATGGTAATGTCCAAAAAGAATACAGCAAGAAAAAATATTTTTACTAGGGGTGAAGAAAAATCTATTTTATTTTGGTAGGTACTTTTTGAGAATCTCTATGAAGGATGGCAGTGTTCTTGTCTGTACGTAAATTCTTCCAGGTCCTTCTGCTTCTATTACTAATCCTTCCCCTCCGAACATGAATGTTTTAAGTCCCCCAAATTTCTTTATATTCCATTTCACTGTACTCTCAATGGCTATTGCATGGAAGTTATCAATAATAATCTTTTCCCCGGGTTCCAAGTTTATCTCGTCAATACCACCGTATCCCGCTATCCAAACTCCACCCGTACCAGCTATCTTTAACCATACTACGTTCCCGCCACCGAATAGTCCTTTAAATCCTTTGAATTTAACACCTACCTCCACGTCCCCATGGTGCGCCAAGTACCCCGTATCTTGTACGTGAAATTCGGAGTTTTCCAGTTTTATGTATTTAATGTCCCCAGGTAGTGATGGGCAGAACCAAACTTCCCCCTCTTCACCTTCTGCATAGTATTCGTTCATGAAGAATGATTCACCCCCTAGCAGTGATCTCCCTAGGGACTTTAGTATTCCTCCTTTTGCTTTAGTTTTTACTTTTACTCCTCCTTTTGTTAGTATCATTGCTCCAGATTCTATTACCATCGTTTCTCCAGGTTTTAGTTTCGCTTTTATGACTGTGTAGGCTGGATCAAAAGCTTTCTCCCACTCCATTTTCATCCCTTTTCTTTATTAAAGATTGTTTAAGAATTAACATTTAGTTGTTAATAATGATAAATGAAGGATTAAATTTATAAAATTTCCGGCTCTATCTAAAAATAAATATAAAATTGATGCGGGAAACCTTTTTGACACATAAGAATATTTCCAAAAACGAATGAAAATTTAAAAGATCTCAAAAAATGTCAGAGATTTCGCGTATACGCAGATATATTTTAATTAATTTGAAAGTGATATTTGCATCTGTTCTACTAATTCATTTAATTGCTTCAAGTTCTCTTTTGACATGGCTCCCTTTGTTTCCACTATTGGTTCTATTAGCTGCCAGTTTAATTTTTCTAGTTTCTCTTGTATTCCTTTGTATCCCTTTCCAGACCAGCCTGATGTTCCTATTATAGCGTATTTCTTGTTTTTAATAAACTTTCTCTCTATTAAGTGAACGGCATATTCTATTGTTGGGAATGCGCCTGCATCGTATGTTGGTGTGCCAATAACCACGAATTCTGAGTCCCATACCTCGGAAAGAATGTAACTAATATGCGTGTTGACGGCATTTAACACTTTTACCTTGAAGTTTTTGGACACCAGCTTTCGAGACAATTCTCTTACGAGTTCTTCGTTGAAGCCATACATTGTCGCGTAAACTATCGTTACCTTCCCTTTTCGGATCTTGCCTTCAGCAAGTTGCTTATAGTGATTAATGATCACTTCTGGTTCCTTTACCCAAACAGGTCCGTGGCTGGGTGCAATAACTTTTATCTCCAAGTTTGAAACTTTCTTTATCGCGTTTAAAGTTGGTGAAGTGTATTTGCCGATTATGTTGACAAAGTATCGTTTGGATTCCTCGAGTAATTCTTGTTTTTCCCATTCGTAATCATAGAGCCTACCGTTTAGCGCGCCAAATGAGCCAAATGCATCTCCGGTGAAGAGTATTTTGTTTGTTTTCTCATAGGTCATCATGGTTTCAGGCCAATGAACGCCCGGAGTCGTATAGAATTCCAAGGTGTTTTCTCCAAGCTCAATTTTGTCTCCATCTTTAACTGTCATTATTCTTTCAGCATCATTTATTTTGTAGAAGTCAGAGAGCATTCTTTTACCAAGGTTTGTTACAATTATTTTTGCTTTTTTGGCTAGCTTGTAGAGGTGTGGAAGTGACCCTGTGTGGTCGGGCTCCATGTGATTAATAACAATATAGTCCAGCTGACCTGGGTCAATGTATTGTTGCAAGTGCATTAAGAATTCCCTCGTAAACTCTTCTTTTACGCCGCCCTCGATTAATGCTTTTTTGTCATCGTTTATTAGGTAAGCGTTGTAGGATATTCCGTTTGGTATTGGCCATAGCCCCTCGAATAGTTGGTTCTTATGGTCATCTACTCCTACGTAGTGGATCTTATTAGCTATATCAAATTTTTCTTCTTCTCCTTCTTTCATTTTGATTATCCCCCTATCTCTTCTAAGTATTGATATTCATCATGATGTTCTTTAGCTTATTGTTAATATTTCATTTTATTCATGAGTTTCTAATCCTCCTGCTCTATTTTCTCCTAAGAATCACCGATACTGCTCCCAAATAAGAGTTAAGTGACCAAATAAATAAATTGCTATTTTATGCCAAACGTAAGAAGCTTGGAAAAAGAACTACCAGATCTCTCATAAACGTTTAACAAAAAAATAAAAGATGGATTTCAAAATACCTTTCTAGGCTGATAAAAAATGGAAACCGCACGTGTGTTATGTTTATATCTGCTTGATGTCTTCCGAGGTTGTCCAAGTGTATGCTAGGAAGTCGTGTGATGCCATTACCCATTCGTGTGAAGTTGTCGCTACGCCCATTATGTTTTCTTCTTTGAGTTCCTCGGGTATCGTTGAGAACACTGCTTCTTTTTCGTCTACTATAGCGCCGTAAACAATTATTTTCTTGTTGTTTCTCACGAATGTTCTATCTCTACCTAACAGTTTTCTTATTATGTCAACGTGTTCTGCATTTGTTGTGTCAAATTGGGATACTACTTGAACTCTCACTCTATTATCCAATTTTAGTATATCCTCTAGGGGTATTAACTCAGGTTTCGGTGTGACAATTAACACTAGTGCTTTCGCTCTTGATAACATGTCTTTTATGTGTGCTTGTAAGCCATTCAGCCCCCTTATTACCCAGAGGGGTTCTAGTTCAACACCCTGGTGCTTTATTGTCTCATTATAGAGTTCCTCCAGAACCATTTTACCCTCATTGAAAGAATTTATTACTTGGGATACTTGTTTTTCCACGGCTTCAGTCATGAATTTTTCGAAAGATTCTCTGAGTGTTTGAACATTCATTGCAATGGTTTGTGTTATGTTTTTAAGTATTTCATCAGTTTTGCTAGATAATGCCTGGCTAGCCATTTCTATAACTTTCTTCATTAATTCTTGGAAGAGCTTCTCAATTTCCCCTGATAATCCCTCTATCGTCTTCGTTAACTCTCCTTTTACACTTGTTTCGAACTCCTCTGTTCTCTTGTTTATCTCTTGTAGTGACTGTGTTATGGATACCTTTATTTTGTCATTGAATTCTTTTAGCATGTCCCCGAAGCTAGAGAATTGATTTACGAACAATTTGTAGGGTGGGAGCATCTCGTATCTTGGAGGCACAGATTTAATCTCTTTTACGAGATCATGTCTCTTCAGTTCCTCTAGAGCAGCGCTAACTTCATCATAATTTTTCTTCGTTATCATCGCGACCTCGGCAACCGTTAGCGCCCCTAAACCTAGAGATTTCAAATAGATTTCTGTCGCCAAGTTGGATATTCCCAAATTAGAAAGAGTTCTCTCTATTGCAGACATGATCTACACCACTAACGCTCGGATCAATTTTTGGGTTATCTTCAATTAAAAAGAGTTAATTTCATATTTAAATAATATGGAAATTTTTAAAGAAATAAACGATAATACTCACACATTGACAAAGAAAAACACACGAAAAATAAGAAAAAATTATTAAACTTAATGAACCATCTCCATTGCCTCACTATCCAGTTCTTCTAAATCCAAACCTCTAGTCTCATTTAACAACCAAACCAAGGATCCAGCAACAACGCTTGAAACCGCCGCCAACGATAAAATCCCAGTGAAACCAAGAAGATCAATCAAATAAGCCTGCAACAACAAACCAGCAACCGTAACAATCCTGCCCGTGTTAAAACAGATCCCACTCAAAGTAGCCCTAACTTTCGTTGGAAAATGTTCACTCAAAATAGCACCAAAACCAGACCAATAACCAGTGAAAAACCCAAGAGGAAAACCAAGAGCCAAAAGAACGAACACATTCTTCCAAATATGCGCAGTTTGAATAAACAAATAAATTAGAACCGCTTCTAGAATCGTAAAAATAGTCCAAGAATTCCGACGACCATAACGATCCTGAAAAACACCGTAGGCAATATAGCCGAAAAACGCACCAACTTGATTGACCTACTCCCCACGCTGAAGCGTGGGGATTCTTTAGGCACCGATAAAAGGCAGTGCCACGGGGCGGCCAAACCCCGTTACCCCTATCCACCCCGCACCATGCGGGCCGGACTTGGGGTTATGGTTTCCCTTAACACGCCATCTATGGCGATCCCAAACCAAGGCAACTGGAGAAGTTAGCCCCTTAATACCAAGCAACGATTGTTCCCAATCGTTAAAATTGGCGATGTTAAAAGCGCCTACAGAGTCAGCGTTACCAACAAAACCGCACCTAACACACTTGAAAAGACCCCTAAAACGCCTATTATCCCGAGAAGAATAACCACACTTAGGACACGTGACAGACGTATAAGCCTCAATAGATCCGAATTATCCTAATTAAAAGCATTGTTTTAAACCTTTTAATGCTTTTAATAATGTCT
>JAGSHR010000157.1 GCA_029855985.1 Candidatus Njordarchaeota archaeon | reverse complement strand
ACGAGAACCGCCCCAACAACCGCCACGGCACCGAAAAACACCCTCCTCATTCCCTTCACCTCCCATTGGACCCTCCACAGGCCAGCCCCACCTGAAGCCGTAGAAGACAAAAAAGACAGCCTTCAGGTAACGAACCCTCCAACTTCTAAAACACAGTAAAATTTTATTTATCCCATTCCAGAGGTTTTGTCACACGGTATTACCGAAGCGATATGATCCAATTGTAAGATGCAATGGCCATAAGAGAACGACATCAAATTTACCTGCCACCGGACACCAATTCAAAGAGTCAAGTTGTTAAAGTAACTTAAAAATTTTTGTATAACGACTGAGCTCATCTACCGCTATGGAGCAAAGCCGGAGACCACAGCGAAATAGCAGTTAAGTGAAGCGATTATCAGCAAAATCACTTCCACCAATTAAATGTTTGATATTGGAATTTGAAGTATATAATATCTTTATCCTTGGCATATCTCTTTAGCCATTTCTTGTTCATCTTCCACCCAGAAGATGTTTTTTTCTTCGGAAATAATTCCAATAAATGCTCCATTTTAGTAATAAAACAGAAAACTTCATTTCCTTGATCAACCACAATTGCAAAATAAGGAATACAGGCAAACGATTTACAGGCAGTTTCAACCTTTGAAAAGTGTTCATTAAGAATATGTACGTACTGCCCTTCTTTTCCGATTTCCCTTGATCGCGACTTGACAGATATCCCCATTACTTCATTAGTATGAGGATTTCTTGCAATAATATCAATACCTGTATGGTCAACTAAAGCGCATTCAAACCCATGCTTTGATAACCAATACAATATGAGTGATTCTGCAAAATCACCTGTAATTTTTGAATGTCTCGAACTTTTGATTACTTTCATTTCTCTCTGCTAACGATAAATCTCACCTGCCGCTGTAGAGCGTAGCGGAATGGCGGCTAGGTGCAGTGAATTGTCATGCAAATTATTCTTCATTTAAAATCCTTAGAATTAGACATGCCCATTTTAAGCTATCATAAACCAACGGTTTTAACACTGGCTTAGTTCCATGAACGTCACCCATCTTAGATCTCAGACTTTGCATCACATAGGCTGCTTGATTTAAGGAGCCTTCGAGATTGTTAATAAATATATCAACTCGATCCCAACCTAACTCTGTTAATTCCTTTTTAATATTATGCATTATGCCCAGCGCCTTAATCGATTTCTTACATTTTGCTTGAAAAGAAGCCGTGGAAGGATTTCCGAGACCTTTGTTCATATATATTCTTGAAGTTACAGTATCAATTGCAGCACAAGCAGACGAAATAGCCCCTGACAAATCTCCGTTCCTAAATCTTTCGAATGCCTTTACCAAATCATTCTGGGCATCCTCAGGGAGTTCTCTTAACTCGGAAGGATCTATTAATCCAATAGGAAGAACTGTCCCATTTACTATGGTTAATCCTAATCGGTTTAAATACTTGTGTAGTTCATCTTTCAAATTAGGTTTTCTTCTTAAGATTTCCTCAACAACAATAGAAACAAAATGGTTCTTATCCTTCAACTGATAAAAACCGTTATCTATAGCAGTAATTAATTGCCCCTTTGATGCTCCTCCACCAGATTTCTGTTTCAGATAAGCAATACGTAAAATATCAAAACCTGCAAGTCCCACTATTTCTTTAATTTCATAGAAGGTAAAATTATTTTGTAATATAGCTCTTATGGCATTCCAGGCTAAACTTATTTCTGACATATCACTTTCTCATTACATAACGACCAAGCTTACCTGTCGACATGGAGCAAGGCCGAAAGCCGCAGCGAAATAGTGGTCAAGTTCACCCTATTGTTAGGAGTTATTCTCACAATTTGACCGTATCTGATCATATATCTCTATAGCTTTTTCTTGGTAATAACTTTCCTCTTGGTCCTTCTCTATTTCATATATGACAACATCAAAACCAAATTCCTTTAACCTATCTTTTACCGCATGGAATAAAGAATTAGGTTCATTTTCAGGACGTGTTGGCAAAACTAAAATATCATATATTTTATATCTTTTCAAATTCTCCACGAAGGTATTTCTTTCTTCGAGGGTTTGTGAAAGAATAAATCCCTCACAATTTCCTAGTCTAAATTTATGTTGCCTTTCATTCAGAGATAACATTGGTTTTAAATACTTATTAATGGTTTTACTCTTTCCTGCATGATGTTTTCCTGCTACAATTATTGCGATCTTTTTCTTCTTCATTTTTGTACTCCTAACTTCTGACTCTATCCAATCTCCATTGCCCTGACAACACTAACTGCCCAGTTTTTGAAAAACTTATGTCACTTATGTCTCAAAGAAGTATTTGTCAAGCAGAAATCCTCTCCTGGAAGCCGCCCAAACCATACAAACCTTCCTTTCTCTCTTGCGAGCTCCTTGAATTTTATTGCCCAACCGGATTTATTAGTAGCCAGACATGGATTTCACGGGGGATTACATGGGTACTGTGGTTCAGATAAGCAAAGAAGAGCTCCAGGAAATCATAGAGGCGATAGTCGAACAGAAGTTGGTGGAGCTTTTTGGAGATCCAGAAATGGACCAGCCCATTAAAGAAGCCCTAAAAGAAAGGCTTCTGCGTCAAAAAGAGCGTGTAGCGCAGGGAGAGCGGGGAGAGTCCCTGGAAGAAGTAGTCAAGCGCCTTGGACTGGAGTAATGTTCAACCCAACCCACTTCGTAGGTGGTATAAACAGGCTTCACCAGCCCTTCTAAACCACTTCGTAAGTGGAAACCCCATCCAGATTACAATAAAAAGAGCACCGCACATCCCGAAATTGCTAACTAAGGTACCCCTTTGAAAAACCACAAATCACCATCGAACTAAACGTATCTTTACTTTCTCCTCTTTTATAATACTCGATTTCCGTTGAACAAATACTTCGCTTCCTGGTCCTTTCCCATCGGGCCAAGTTATCCTTATAACTAACACAGGATTACTAGCTGGAGATATATACTTATCAATAATTTCATCATTATTTGTCCCAATTTTACCAGTACCAAGTTGAATTATGATATCATCCGATGGCAATAGACCAACAAAATTATCCCTGTTCAGCCATTCTTGAATTTCATCTATTCCCGCAGAATCACAAATCTTCCATTTGAATGGACTAAGATGCCTCCTCTCTAAATCCTCGTAACTGTACAAGAGTAATGAGAAGTAAGACAGTTTGTCCTTTAATACCTTTAACTGATTATTTGTTAGTCTTCCCCATTTTCCTTGATTGTTCTTGAGTTTTGCTTGACACAATAAGCCGCTGCGATAGTCATAAATTTTTAAATAATCATACTCTCTTTCAATGCTTGGACGAATAATAAGAATGCCTATGTCACCTCCTGTAATTCGTTCGGTTGTGCGTTTGTGCAAAGAAAACTCTGCGATTAACCCGTGGGCAACTTGACTTAGCTCAATGCCCAACTCTGGAAAAGCCTTTCTTAAATCGTTCAAGAATGCTCTCTCTATTATTT
>JAGSHR010000059.1 GCA_029855985.1 Candidatus Njordarchaeota archaeon | reverse complement strand
GAGTGGGGTGGATAGGGGTAACGGGGTTTGGCCGCCCCGAGGCACCGCCTTTTATCGGTGCCCAAAGAATCCCCACGCTTCAGCGTGGGGAGTAGGTCAATAATAGTTATCAAATGTTTTAAGATTTAATAATGGGTCTCAACATGTCTAGTTTTACGTTAAAAATAACAGGTTCCCTCATAATCCTCGCGTTTCTAGTAACGGGCCTAGTAGTGATAGATACAATGCACCTAACTGTGCCCTCATCTACAACTTATAGCCCTGAGGCAACTATGCTCCCATCAGTTAGAATCCTAGCACCCTATGGGCAATCAACTTGGGGACCATACAGGGACGGTGTTGTGATTGTTGGGTCCAATTATTTCAGTGTCCATGTATTTATAGATTACTCCGAGGACGCTGTCGATACCATTAAAAACGTTAAGATTTGGCTTGATACTCAAGGCGATCCAGAACCAGGTTATAATGTAACCTTCGTTCTCAGCGGGAAAGCTGTAGCCACCGCCATTGTGAAACATATTGATGGCTCTGTTTCTGAGTACAATGCAACATCAACAACGAGATATATCTTGCTTGAAATACCAGAGATCGCACCTGGTGACAAGATAGATATTTCCTATAGGGTCAATATGCCCGCGGAATCCCAAGTACCAAAATTACCCTACACTATAACACTAAAAGAACAAATTCAATTTGGAAGCGATGTTGCACCCCAAATTTACGAGAAACCAATTCAGATAATTGATAGACCCATCATGAACCTTATAATCATTTGGATCTTGGCGCTTGGAACATTCGCAGGTGTCATAATACTAGGGTACCTAGGGTTCTTCAGGTTATATACTTCTATGGACCTTGTCTCCATGGGAATGGTTGGAGCGCTAATGGTAGTGTGGGTTCAAATATTAGGCCGCCAACTTATATTCCCACTAGTTGACAGAATACCAATGTCCCATAATTTTGCAGTCGCGGACTTCCCCTATGTCCTATTATTGGTTACAGCAATCGCTCTTGTTAGGAAACCAGGTGCCGCCTCATTAACCCTTTTCGTCTACAACATAGTTAGCGAGATAGGTTGGTACGGTTTAAACTTCCTATGGTGGGCTTATCCATTCGCTCAAGGCATACCCGTCGATTTCTACTTGTTAATTAGAGGCAAAGGAGTATTAACCGATAAGAACACATTCTTTAGATTCAGATTAAGTGAGGAAGAACTCGAGTCAGTGGGCTCAATACCTTTCCTAAAGTACTTCGATGGGTTCATGATAGGTTTACTTAGAGGCTTCTTTATGCAAGTTAGCTTGTACACTGTATTCTACCCAAACTTATTTAGAGTAGAGTACTTCTGGGAGTATGTTTTCTGGTGGCACGTCATACCTTGGACTATCGGTAATGCCATTGGAGCCGCCATCGCGGTACCCATTGTTGAGAAAATCGAGGAAGCTATAACGTATTAGCGAGGTGAGTAAAAAAATGAAAAATAAACTGCTGATAATTTTTATTTCTATCATATTTTTGACGCAAACACTTGCTGTTGTAAATGCCCAATACTCTAATCAAACCCTTGTGGTCAACGAACCTTCAACCAAATATCCTATTCTTGAATTTAACTCTCAAAGTCATTCTACCATGGGAGATATTTTACCTCACGGCATAATTGGAAATTACAGGATATTAATTGATTATGGACATGGTCAGAGGTACCAAGGAGACCATATAAAGACCTTTGTTGATATTTTAACTACTTACTTTGGCACTGTTTCCATTAATGAGGATAACATAACGGAGAACGACCTTCACAATGTTGATCTATTGATTATCCCTAATACCGAGGGACGCAATTTAACTGCTGAAGAAGTTCAAGTTATCCAAGATTATCTAGAGAATGGGGGAAAGTTGCTAATTATGGGGGATTATTATGCGAGATTCTACCCAACAATGTACAATGAGTTAACAAACAAATATGGCATATATTGGGATGACGTTAGCACAAGGGATAACAATGATAATTATGGTCTGACATTCTTAGTTAAGGTTCACACGTGGGGAAATGATACCATAGCCCAGGAAATTGGTGTAGGAAAGTACGTTCATGAAGTATTACACAGCGGTACTGCGCTATTGATTGGTCCATATAACTCCAGTGTTGTGGAGACCGGTCCAGAATTCATAGGATTACCAGACAATGATCCCGTTCTTGAGAACAGGACATACGTTAGGGCTGCGAATGGGTCAATCTATGTTCCAGGTGTAAACTATACAGATTTCGGTTTTCACGTTGCTGTAGTTTTGAAGAGTGGTGGAAAGATATTTGCAACTGGTTCAACGACAACCTTCTCTGACGACTACAATAATATAAACTATGGAGATGATAAAACATTTGCTAAGCTAATAGTAGCTTGGCTACTTGGTGTCCCAAGTGAAAATGTTTTGTTACCAGACATTGAGAACTTTTCCGCTCCTGGTTCTCTTAAACCTCAAAAAGAAGGCACGGTTTCTTTCCAAGTTAAAAACATTATAAATAAGACTCGTGACAACATAAAGCTAAAGGTTACGATTCCATATTTCTTGATAGTTTCATCTCAAATAACAATTGAGAGAACAAGTGGAACTGAGAGCGTGGAGTTTGTACCAGGTAGTTACATTGAATTAGGAACACTAAGTGGACTTGAAGTAATTAATGTTACGTTTAAAGTGAAAGAAATATTGGGGTTGGAGATTCAAGGTTATATTGGTGCTTACTTGTATATGGGTGATTCACTGATTTATGAAGTTAAATCCGGGATCCAATCTGAACCTGCTATTGATGTGTCCGCTAGTTTCGTGCCATTCTTCATAAATATCTCTAAGGTTAACTACTCTCTCCTATATATCAACGTGACAAATAACGTTGATTACACTGTTGAGAACGTGTCCATTGAGGTAAAGAATCTTCCCGAAAACGCTATGGTTAATGCAACCAAAGTTGTAATTTCCTCTATAAACCCTGGTGAGACAAAAACGGTCGTTTTAAAGGGAACAGTGTCTGATGTTGGTGCTTACGAGTTCCCATTGGAGATCAGAGATGCTCATGGTTCAATTGTTGTCAGGAGACCTTTTCTCCTAGCCATAACTCAAAAGTTACTTGTGTTTGACGAAGGCCACCACCAATACGTGAGATTTGCTTCCCCATACATGCAAGGGTTAATAGGTTTGATGAGAGAATTTGGTCCAGTTCTGATTAACAAGGGTGAATTCCCACAATCAATCTTAGATCCAACAGTTACAAGTGTTGTAGTAATCCCCGTGCCGCAGCCAGCATCTGCTTCGCCCTCAGACACGACATCTAACATATTCACTAGTGATGAAATAGCGAATTTACAAAGTTATGTGGATAATGGTGGCTCATTACTCTTAATGGGCAATTGGTATTCATACTTTTGGCCCGATAACCCCAATAGCTACAATGACTTAACAGAACCATATGGCATCAAGTGGATTGATGGGGACTTGTACGATAGAGTTAACAACTTTAACGATAGGTATTATCAAGTTGTACTGAAGAACTTTGCAGACAATGAGGTTGCGAGGTTCCTCTCCTCTGGTGTAGAGGAAGTTTACTTCGTGGGAACAGGGTTATTGAATGTTACGCCTAGCAAACCCGCAACGGTTTACCCGATAATTTATGGTAATGATGAATCCTTCGTGACCAATGGTCCTATCGATGGAGACAACATAACTGTTGGCAGGGACTGTATATTGATAATGGCTTCAGAGACTAATAGCGGTGGGAGAATACTCGCATCGGGCAGCTCCTACATGTTCTCAGATTACTATCACTTCGAGTTAAACAAAGAGTTTATTAAGAATATTTTAGCTTGGCTTTCAAAGATCATAAAGCTAGACTTAATGATTAACCCTATACCAGCCACACTCCCAATCAACCAAAATATTAACATTGTGATGAGGGTCAAAAATACGGGGGTTCAAACAATAAGGAACATAAAGGTTACCGTGGATCTCCCAGAAGGGTTAAGATTAATGAACTCATCTTCGATTTATAATGTCGGTGATCTAGGTCCAGGAGAATACAAGGACATTGTGTGGGTAGTTTCGAGCTCAAAACCTGGAACATTCATTATTGATATAACGGTTTCCTCGGACAATTATAAGTCATTGAAGCAGCAAGTTATCTTGAATTTTGAAGAAACAGGGGCTACAGGGGGCTCAGAAACTCTAATTATAGGAGGAGTCATCGCCTTAATAATCATCATAGCTGTCATTGCAAAGTTTGCATTACCAAAGTTCAAAGAGAAAGAGTAAAGATTGTCTTCAAATCTTTTTTATTTCACTTTCTTTTGCGGGTTTAATATCGATTATTGGTGAACCTGGGAGTGCATCTAATCCTCTAACTATTAGTGTGTTTCCCTTTATGTCCTCTATAATTACTGCGGTTAAACCTATAGGGTTTGGTCTGCTGGGGCTTCTCGTTGAGAATATGCCTCTAGGAGGGTTATTTGGGTTGCCTCTTGGATGAACTTTTAACACGTTTCTTTCCTTTAGATTATCTCTTTTATGGAACCAATAGAGAACAAGAATTCTATCACCTTTTTTGAGCCCTTCTAATCCCTGTGAAAATTCGTTAAAAATAATGATTTTTGAGATTTCACCTTTCACTTCCTCAACTCTACCTATGAAAAATACTGTACCCCGATCCATCCTTAACCCTTGATAATCGTTCCACTTTTTAATTCTACAGCTTCTAGTAGCTTATTTAAGTGGGTTATAACGCCGAGTTTACCGCCGTTGTTCAAAAAGTTTATCATCGCTTTAACTTTTGGACCCATGCTTCCAGGCGGAAAGTGTCCTTCCTCATAGTATTTCTTTAATTCATCTACAGTTACGTTTCGGAGTGGAACTTGGTTTTCTTTTCCATAATTTAGCATCACATATTCCACATCTGTTAGTATTATGAACATATCTGCCTTAACCAGTTTCGCTACTAGCGCGGATGCAAGATCCTTGTCAATGACGGCTTCTACTCCAATATACTGACCATTCTTGTAAATTACGGGTATTCCCCCTCCACCAACGGTTATCGGTAATATCCCGCCTTCTAACATTGATAGGATAACATCTTTTTCAACGATGTCTATTGGTTCGGGTGATGGGACTACTCTCCTCCAACCTCCTCTAGGATCTGGCTTTATAACCCATCCTTTTTCCTCCATGAGTTTTTTGGCTTCTTCTTCCGTGTAATATGGACCAACATATTTTGTTGGGTTTTGGAATGCTGGGTCATCTTCTCGCACTACAACTTGAGTCACGATTGTGGCTATCTTCTTTTCAATGCCTCTCTCTATTAGAACGTTTTTAAGCGAGTTTTGAATAAAGTACCCAATTTGTCCTTGGGATTCTGCGTTTAAGACGTCTAAAGGCATCGCTGGGACTTTATCTTTTGCGCAGTCATTTTGAATTAAAAGTGCGCCAACCTGAGGTCCATTCCCATGAGTAATCACTATGTCGTATCCTATCTCAATTAGGTCCGCGATTTTTTCTGCCGTTTTTCTTGCATTTTTGAATTGCTCTTGAGCTGTTCCCCTCTCTCCTTTTTGCAAGAGGGCGTTACCACCGAGCGCTATAACGATTCTCTCCATTCTCAACACCTTCCCACAGTTTATTATAAAGAATTCCGTTAGACTATATTGTTCACGTTTTATGCAACATGGAAATTACGTTTTCTTTGTGGACAAAGTTAATATGTTTTTATTTGTTATTTGAATTTGATTGAATTATTTTGAGGTGTGAGAAATCACGGGTGTTTTAACTGTTCTACTCCTTTATTTGACTGCTATAGTGGCGGGCTTTGTTGGTTCGATCTTAGGTCTTGGCGGCGGAATTATAATGGTTCCTATGTTGGATCTCTTAGTTGGTTTTGACATCAAGGAGGCCGCTGCTTCTAGCATTATAGCGGTAATTGGTACATCAATGATGAGTAGTTCAACTTATATTGACAAAAAGCTCGCAAGAACGGATATTGCCCTGTATTTGGTGTTGCCTTCGCTTGTTGGTTCTTTTATTGGAATGTATAGTGTTATCAATCTGCCGAGTTCTATTGTGAGGATTATGTTCGGAGTTATTCTACTTTACTCGCTTTACTATATCAACAAAAAGAGGGAATTAACAAAAGCTATAATGAGATATACAGAAGTGAATAAGGAAGATAATGACTCAGTGCATACCTATTATGATGAAGCATTGGGAATTGAGGTTCCTTATAAGCAAAAATCTCTAAAGTACGCCGTTGCCCTAATGTTTTTATCTGGTTTTACTGCAAGCATGTTTGGAGTTGGAGGAGGCATAGTTAATGTTCCCGTGCTAGCGTTAATTGTCGGATTACCTATTAAGGTAGCCGTTGCTACTAGCACAGTTATAATTTTGTTCACTGCTACAACATCAGCTCTTCTCCAATTGAAGTATGGGTACACTGTTACTTGGGCTGCCGGTATTCTTTTTGTTGGGGCGATTATCGGCAGTAGAACTGGTTCGAAAATTATGAATCGTTTGCAAAGTGATCTCATTAGAAAAGCGTTTATGGTTGCGATCTTCTATACTAGTATCAAGATGATAGTTAAAGGGCTTGGGCTTCCTTTCCCCTTTTAGGGAGGGATATTGATGAAGTTTAGGCGCGTTGTTTTTGCGTTAAATCTGTTTTCAATTTCCCTCTTTATTCTAGGTTCAATTGTTCTTTCTTTTTATGAAGGAGACCTAGCTGTTGGTAAAGATATTATTAGCTTAGTAGTTGAATTCAATCTAACATCTCCTCTCTTTTACTTTTCATTAGGAATCCTATCCTTGATGATCATTGTATTGGCTTACATCTCCCTTATCTTGTATAGAGAAATAAGAGAGATAGGCTACGTGGTTTTCTTTTTGGGGGTAATGGCTTTCTTGGTCATACTGTCATTGTTCCTTAATTTATTGCTTTGATATATTCCAAAAGCAATCTATGCCAGTCTTATTTTCATTTGTTCATCTTTATATTAACTTTTTTCGAATTATATTTTTTGGCTTTAATTTTGGTGACGGAAAATGAAGCTATACAAGCCTAAGATTGTTGACAAACCTTGGGGAAGGGAATTATGGGTGGCTATGGAAGATGAATATGGTGGAAAGATCCTTGAAATGAAAAAAGGGTTTACAACAAGCCTCCACTATCACAGCAAGAAGAAGGAAACCATCTATGTTCTTAAGGGGGAACTCCACGTTTTTACTCCGGAGAAAACGTATGTGATAGAGCCAGGTGAGTCGATAACCATTGAACCAAATGATGTTCATAGATTGGAAGCTAAGACTGATGTCATTTTGATAGAGTTCTCTACTCCAGAGCTTGGAGAAACAGTTAGGGTGGAAGATTATTATAATAGAGACGAAGGAAAATGACTTTTATTCTTTCTCACTTAGAGTGATTATTTTTGCAAATTTTTTTGCTATTTTATCCCATGTTCTTTTCTTCGCTATATTTCTCAATTTTTTTGCTTTAACTTTGTAGATTTCATAGTTATCTAAAACTTGTATTATCTTGTTTCTTAGGTCTTCCTTGTTTCCTGGTTCAAAGAAGGTTATATATCTTCGATAGTCCTTTTCGAAGTAAAATTTTGGTATTTTTGAGCATATTATTGGCGTGCCACTGCAAGCTGCCTTAGCGAGTACGCCACTTGCCTCCAAAAAATAATCCTCGTATGGCAGAACTATAATCTTGGCTTTACCAATTTCCTCTATTATTTCATTTAAGTTTAAGTGCTTTGGCTTTACGCGAATTTTTTTCGCTTTTTCTAGTTTCCTTATCTTTGTTATTAGGCTCCTTAAATAATCTACTTCCCCCATGTGTAAAGGGCCTATAATTCTTAGTGATAATACTCCTCTATTTGTAATGCTTATATAGGCATCTAAGAGGGTATTTAACCCTTTGCTTTCTCTCAGAAAACCATGAAAAAGTAATCCCTCGTTGTTCTTGTTGATTGTTTCCTTTAGACATGTTGTTCCGTGGGGTAATACCTCTATTTTCCCTTGTTTTACACGGTGAAAAACTATGAGATACTTCTTCATCACGTCAAGATGCACTACTATTTTCCAAGATAGCTTCGCAACGATTTTTAGGTATAATTTATAAACCAGGTATGTGAGAAAAGCCTGGGTTTTTTTCTTTATTTTACCATTGAAGTAGGCAATTAACGCCCATTTCGTTGGGATCGTATGAAGAGTTACTATGGGTTTTCTCCCCATGAGTCTCAAGAGAGCGAGGGAAGCTAGCGTTATAAGGCTCGATTTCATGTGGTTACCGAATGTTCTTAGTCCCACCTGTATGTGTACGTATGTTATGTTGTGCTTGTTTACTAGTTTAATAATGTGTTTTAGGAGTTTAAAAGATGCTATATTTTCTGCTAATTCAAACTTGGTGTTTGAGTGAAAATCATTGTTAATATCGGTTTTGTTGGTTAATATGATAAGCTCTAATTCCCTTGATAATGCTTTGTAGAATTCGTGCGCATATTCTGCTATGCCCGTTCTTATTGGAGGAAATGGCGAAACTGCTAGTAATTTTATGTTCATTTTATTTACCCTTGTCTTATTGTTAAATTTTTTCAGATTTTCTCAAAATTCTTGTGTTCAATTGGAGTGGTGGAAAAAATTTAAGTATTCCTCTTTATAGATATATCCTATGAGGTTATATTTATACAATGCTTGTTAAATGGATTCATTTATGTTCAAAACTAAACCCATATGAAATACCTTTAAAAACAATTGTGGAAGGTTCTTTCAAATGCATTTGGTGTTCATCGGAGGAGGTAACGGGTTATCAACCATCTTAAAAGGGTTTGTAGATTATGATGGTGAATTATCCGCAATAGTTACTGTATTTGATAGCGGGGGAAGTAGTGGAATACTAAGGAAGACTCACAGGTTTTTTCCACCTGGTGATATTAGGAGATGCCTTTCCTCACTCGCAAGGAATAGGGAGTTAGCCCAACTGTTCGAGTACAGGTTTGATAAGTATCTCATGGAACATTCTTTGGGCAATCTAATTTTACTTGCTCTTTCCGATATAAAACAAGATTTCATAGAGGCTATAAAGACAGCTCAGGACCTCTTGGATACAAATGGGAACGTTTACCCAGTGTCTCTAGATAAAGCAGAGTTAATAGCTGAATTTGAAAATGGAGCGAGCGTACTAGGTGAAGACGAAATAACGAGAGCTGGGGAGAAATTGAAGAAGAGGATTAAAAAACTCGACTTGGTTCCCAAGGCTAGATTATATGAGGGTGCTAAAAAAGCTATCGAGTCCGCTGATGCAATTATTATTGGTCCTGGCAGTCTCTATACCAGTATATTGCCCAATCTTTTAGTGGAGGGCGCTAAAGAAGCTATTAGAGCTAGTGATGCCATAAAAATCTTTGTCGTCAACATTACAACGCAAAAAGGGGAAACAGATAATTATACTTTAAGCGATCACTATAAGGTTCTAAGAAAATACCTTGGCTTCGATGTAGACGTTATACTTGCTAACAATTCTCAGCCACTTAATGAGGCTACCAAAGTCATGATAGAAAAAGGGTGGAAATTCACTTTAAATGATATAGAAAAGATTAATGATACCAAGGTTGTCTTCGCTGATCTGATCGATGATAAAAAGCCTTGGAGGCATGACCCAATCAAGTTTAGAAAAGCGTTATTGAAACTACTTAGAGAGGAATTAAAGAAGCCTTTAACTTAAATTTAAAATTTATTTAATCTCTTTCGTTTCTCAATCGGTTACTATGAAAGCACATTACCAAATTTTTTAATAGCATTTTATAAAACTTAAAAACGTAATACCATAATAGAGTTTAAAAAATTTTTAACAATAGTAAAGTTACCAGCAATGGCAGGGAAAGTCATAGGGTGATTTTCATTGGATAGAATCATTATACTTAGCGATCCAGCAATAAACGATTATGGGCCAACAAGGCCACCATTATTGATCAGCAGAGAGCTTGCTAAAAGGGGACACGAGGTATCATTCATTTCTCCTATAATAGGGTCAAAAGTAAGGGATTTCTTGGATGAATATGGCATAAATTACTACTCTTTTGATTTCCCGAGTTTTATTGGAAAATCACCTAAAATGATACTTTCTTTTTGGGTTCTCGAGAACATAATTAATTATGTTAATGAAAAGTTACCTAAGATATTGAGTAAAGAGGAGTTAAGAGATAGTATTATAATTAATTTTAGTAATATATTTCATACTCCCTCACATATTTGGTATGCCCAAGGCATTTTTTCTAAAGCATTTCAAGAAATTGATTGGACAGATTGGCCCCTTAAATATAATCTAATGGCTCGTTTGGCTTATCCACTAGTTAAGCTTTTTGATTACAAACACGTTTCCAAGATGAACGCTATATCCAAGAAGATAATTGCTAACAGTCGCTACACTTATCAAATGTATGAATCATTTGGATTCAGAATTGATGGTATTATTAACCCTCCCCTCGATTTAAACGAGTTTAAACCTACAACTAAGAACCCTGAAGAAACATTTATATTAACCTATATTGGGAAAGAAACGGATTTCAAGGTACTTAAAAAACTTGTTGAATTTGGAGTTAAAATAGTGGGCTTTGGGGGAAAGGAAAGATACGTGCCACCCGAACTTCAAAATGCAAAGAATTTCCACTATATTGGGTCCATAACTACGCGATCTCTAGTTGATTTATATTCCAATGCAAAATTTACTCTGTTTCCATTTACTCATGAACCTTTTGGTTACATACCAATTGAGAGTTTCGCTTGTGGGACTCCAGTTCTAACCTATAATAAAGAGGGGCCTGGAAATGTGGTTATTGATGGTTTCAATGGATGGTTGGCTAACAGTAGGGCTGAAATAATCGCTAAAGCTATTTGGCTCTGGAAGAACGGGTATGATGAAAAATTAAGGAGAAACGCCTACGTTTCTGCTAGAAAATATGATGTAAAATTAATCTTTAAGCAATGGGAAAATGTACTTGAGCCCTTCATGAATGATTATCTTCGGGATATAACTGATCTCTCCTTCCTTCTCTTCTGGAAAGAGATATTTAAATCATTGTATTCGATTATCCATAAGGCTATAGCTAAAATTATTTATGAGAGCAGTGCAACATCGCAAACCAATAATTAAAACAATATTTTCACTAAATACCCATAAAAAAAATTTCTAGTCTGTATTTTAAACGGTTTAAATTTAGATCAGCTTCTTGAATATTTCATCTAGTATATTTGTTATCTCCATGCTTGATTTGTATCTTCTGGCTGCTGTTAGTAAGCTTTCTGTATTTATTATTTGCCTCAATTTGGATCCGATATTATCGTTCCTTAGTGTTGTTTTATAAAGGAATCCTAAGAATTGTGTGATATTAGTTTTTTTGGCTTCTTTAACCCATCGCTCTAAGTCAATAATGAAAGGCTTTCCATCTCTTATAACTATGTTTTTTCTCGGGGAGCTCAATTCTTTGATAGTAACGCCGATTCTATCTATTTTGTGCAAACACATTATCAACTTTTTTAGCACATCTGCGATTTCCATGATTCCTCTTTTTTCTAGAAAATCAGGAAAGTACTCACCCGAGACGTATCTCTTCACTAACAAGATTGCATTCTCAGTTTTAACCATTCCATAAATTTTGGGAACGCAGTCTATTTTTGAGTTGTTCAAAAGTTGTAATAGCTCATACTCTTTGATTGCATTATATTCTAGTCGTATCGGGAAAATCTTTATTGCTAGACCTAACGAATCAAGTGCTATAACTTTGCTGTGCATCCCATCGAAAACTAAAACTCTCGACTCTACAGCTTTTTTCATTTTTAGCCTCCAACGCTGATTCTTTAAGTTTTTAAATTATGTTAGTGTTTTAAGTCAACTTAACTTATTTAATTTTGTGTGAGTTTGGGAGGAGATAACTCATGAATAAAAGAGACTTGAAGTTTGTTGAAATCTTACTTGGAGACGAGGAAAAACAAGCTGTAATGGAAGCTCTAAATAAAGCCTATCTAGCCTCCGGAGAATACATTGAGCTATTTGAAAAGGAATTTGCAAGATATATTGGAACAAAGTATGCCATAGCGGTATCGAATGGGACCGACGGTTTATTCTTAGCTTATCTCGCCCTTGGTTTAACTTTTAAAAAGAAAGTTCTAACCACCCCTATATCCTTTATGGCTACAGCATCAACGATTATTCATAGTGGTGCTATACCCATTTTCAGCGATGTAGCGGAGGATATGAACTTAGATCCGCACCTTGCTAGGGAGGTAGCCAATAAAGAAAAAGTGGATGGAATAACAATTGTTCATCTATTTGGCAAACCAGCAACACCTGACGAATTTAGAGAGCTAAGCGATACTCTGAGTGTTCCATTGATTGAAGATGCTAGTCACGCTCATGGTGCAATATACAAGGGTAAAAAGATCGGACAATGGGGGGATATAGCAGTTTTTTCATTGTACCCTACAAAGGTAATCGCCGCCGGTGGTTGGGGAGGCGTAATAACAACAAATGATGAGGAAATCTATGAAAAAATTTTATATCTAAGAGCCCACGGTGAGGAAAGAGTAAAGTTAGGTAAAGAAGGCGCGTATATTCACTCTAGATTGGGATATAACCTTAGAATGAGCAATCTAGAAGCAGCAGTTGCATATTACCAACTAAAGAGAATAGAAGACTTTATCAACAAGAGACGAAGAAATGCTGCAATCCTTAGGGAAATATTGAGCAATCATGGAAACCTGGTTTTACCTAGTGACGCAATCGACGGTCGAAACGTGTACTACATATTCAATGTGACTATTAAAAACTGTAATAATGAATTGATGAGAGATAGAATAGTTAAAAACCTAAAAGAGGAAGGAGTTCCAGCGGAAAAAGGATATCACATCCCATTACATAGACAACCCCTCTTCCTTAAGATTAATGACCCATCTGTTAATCACTTCGCAAACATTGTTAACTACCCCGATTATAGCAAGGTTTACCTTCCAAACTCCGAAAGATTGACCAAATGTTCTTTCTGGTTACCCGTCCATCCCGGCTTAACTGAGGAAGATATGGAATTCATAGGAGAAAAAACATTAGAAGTGTTAAGAAAAGAAAAAATTTAGATCTCACTTTGATCTCATAATTTTTTTCATAACTCCAATAATGAATTTGACTGGGGTTTGTATGGGACCCAGAGCTTTTGCAACCCCTAGTATCAAATCAAAATCTCTTTGCTCTAAAACCCTCAGTAACGCTAAAGAAACAAAGTAAACTGTCCCTCCAATTATACCTCCTAAAATATCAATTGCCAAATATGGTAGAATTGTGCTTACTATGTGGAGATTCTCTATAAGCGAGTGAAGATAATTATATATTGGCCACATGGCAATTATCACATATATCCTAAGGACAATTACCATTATCCCCGTGGCCACTAAAAGTTTAACTAGTTTTTTGAAATTGAGTGTGAAACCATATTTCTCTTTTATTATGATTGTGTAAGCACCCCAAGTGACGAAGTTAAATATTATTAGAACAATTGTTAACCCTAAAACCCCGTTAGTTGGAATCAATAAGTATGCTGACGTTAGACCTATTACAAAAGCGGTTAATCCACCAATCATAATGTATTTGGTTTTCCCCATGCCTAGGAGAAAACTTGACATGGGGGTTAACCCTAAAATAACTGGGAGATACGCAAGGGAGAGTAACATTAGATAAAGGGGCGCTAACTCGTAGTCCACTCCAAAAACAAAGAATATAACTGGTTCCGCTAAACCCATGAGTATGAAAATTACTGGTGCCAGTATCAGAGCAGTTATGAATATGGATGTGTTGAAGACCATTCTTATTTCCTCTGTTGTTCTCGTGGATACTTTGGAAAAACTCGGGAATAGTGCTTGAAGTAGTGGCGCATTGAAGATTAATAATATAACGAGTATCGCGTTAGCTGCGAAGAAGTTTCCTAGTGCAGCTGAAGTTAAATGGGGATTAGTGCCAGACGATTGAGCAGTGTATTGCGAAGCCAAAGCATTAAAAGTGTTTATTCCAATTACCTGGAAAAATGAGTTCATTGTTAGCGGTATTCCATATCTCAAAAGTTTTTCTAAGTGATTCTTACTGAAGCCAATTACGCTAAAACCCATCCTTAGAGAAGCCTTTATCACGAATGCTACGGCTAGCAATCCAGAAACCAAATAGTATGACATGAAACCGAGTAGAGCGCCGAGTACTCCCCAACCAGAAGTTATTAAGTACACAGTTAGAATCAATCTTGTTATTGCCCCCATTATCTGCGAAATCGCTATATAGTTTGTTAGATATAGAGCGTTTAATATTCCATAAGCTGTTGAAAATAAGTTAATAAAGAGAATCATAAATCCTATTGAAGCGATTAAGGGCACTGTCTCGGGGCGACCTAAGAATTTCTCTCCTAGAAAACGACTCCCTAGGACAACTAGAAGGGATATAAATATGCCGTTTCCAGTTTCAAAAACTATTCCTGTTGATACCCATTTTGAAATTTCACCTCGATCTCTATCCCAATCTTGAGACACATATTTTGTTAGGGCGTTTGCTACACCAAGGTTTGCAAAGAGTGTTCCAATAGTTATGGGTATTAGCGAGACAGAGTATATTGCAAATAAAACCTCCTTCAGAACCCTTGATATATAGATGGTTATTAAGCCTCCTATCGTTGAAGACAATCCTTGTCCAATAGTTAACCAAAGTGTGCTTTTTGCTGATTTTTTCGCCAAATCCAAGAGGTCATCATTCAACGTTTATCCCCTTCAAGCAAAATGCTTACAACAACTTTTACATCTATAACCCTTTTACTTAGCTGGGATTAGTGGGCTAGATATAGTCAACTATTAGATAGTTAAATTAATAATGTGAACTATATTATAATAAACCTATTAAAAAGATTGTTAGGGGAAGGTTAGAGACGTGTGTGGTATCAGCGGTTACATATCAAAATTCCTAGAGGAAGATATTAACTCTAAAATTATTGGGATGCTTGAAAACCTAGAGTATCGAGGATATGACTCCGTAGGGATAAGTATTATTAACGATGGAAAATTGTATATTTGGAAAGATGTTGGGAAGATCTCGGAGCTTAAAAACCAGCTTCTCCGCACAAAGATACCTGGTAAGATTGGAATTGGACATACAAGGTGGGCAACACACGGGGGTGTAACTAAAACTAATGCTCATCCACACACAGATTGTAATAATGAAATAGCGTTGGTTCATAATGGGATAATAGAGAACTTTCTCGAACTCAAGAAATTTGTGTTAGAGAGAGGCCACAAACTTAAAAGTGAAACTGACACTGAAATCATAGCACACTTGATTGAGGAATTTTATAAGGAGACCGGTGATGTCTATAGTGCCTTTAGACTAGCCATAAAGAAGCTTAAAGGATCATTTGCAATTGTCATGATCACGACTCTTGACCCAAATAAAATGTTTTTTGCCAGGTTTTACTCTCCACTAGTAATCGGTATTAGCGACGAAAGATATTTTGTTGCAAGCGATGTATTAGCATTCCTAAGTTATACTAATAAGGTGATTTTTCTAGAGGACGGAGATTTCGGTTACCTATCTCCTAATGATGGCGTGTTCATAGAAAACCTAAGGATAAATGGACCCGTCTCTAGAAGTGTAAACAAAGTTCCGTGGTCCTTTGAAGCTGCAATGAAGGGGGGCTATCCGCACTATATGATTAAGGAGATATACGAGCAACCTGAAGCGATTAAAGCTGCAGCCTCTTCCCCAAAGGAGTATATCAGGGAATTTGTTGATCTTATACTCAATAGTGAAAGTGTCTACTTAGTTGCTGCTGGGACATCTTATCATGCTGCACTCGTTGGAGAGAAGATACTCCGGGATAATGGAATAAAGGCTCAAGCGATCATATCCTCAGAGTTCATTGATAGGGTAAAAAATCTCCAAGAAAACGATTTGATAATTGGGATCTCTCAGTCGGGGGAAACCGCGGATACTCTAACTGCTATTAGGTATGCTTTAAATAGAAAAGTGAGAGTAGGTGCTATAACAAATGTTGTCGGGAGCGCTATCACCCGCCTCGCTGATAAAGTTATATACATGAATGCTGGCCCAGAGATAGGGGTGGCTGCGACTAAAACGTATATTGCCCAGTTAACATCATTGTTGCTAATCGGTTATGAATTGGAAAACGTTTTAGGTGAAGATGTAAGTTGGGAGATAAATTTCCTTAAAAACAACTTGCCGCAAATCGTTTCCAAGATAATAAAGGAGAATGATGGCGTAACAAAGGAGCTCAGCCAAGAGATTAAAGATATAAATGATTCGCTTTTCATTGCTGGACCAAAAGACATACCCACAGCGATGGAGGGAGCCCTAAAACTTAAGGAAATATCATATATACACGCTGAATGGAAAAGCATAGATGATTTCACCTTTGAAAGCAAACTAAAACCAGTTAAAAACTATCTCTTGGTCTTAGTTGGCGATGGACTCGACGGGTTTATTGATGAAAACAGGAAACTACTCCAAGGCAATAAGGTACTTCACTTAGGCAGAAAAACAATTAGCGACCCATTAATTAGGAACATCACAATTGAACCAGACCTACCCAAAGCGCAAGAGTACATTGCATATATCCCTCCATTACAGTTATTAGCTTATCATACTTCAGTAGCCAAGGGTTTAGACCCAGATAAACCAAGAAACTTAGCCAAATCAGTAACCGTTGAGTAAAAATTATTATTTTTTCATATTGGGTGAAATTTTTGTCAAATAAAATAAAGTTTTGGGTGAGGGAGTATAGGCACCCTCAAATTGGCATAATAATCGCTGCGTGCGACGAAGACTTATTGGGGGAGACCTTGAAGAAGGGTACACTTGACATTTACGTTTCTCCCAACTTTTATGGAGGAAAACTAGTTGATAGTGACGAATTAGTGGTGATTTTAAAGAAGGCAGACTCTCTAAATCTTATCGGTGAACATGTTGTTAAAATAGCTGAAGATATAGGGTTGATTCATAGCGAAGCTAAGATCTTCTTTAGGGGAAAGGATGGTAGAAAGATCCCACACGCCCAAATGATAAAGATGAAATTTTAATTTGATTGTTTCTCTAACAAAAGCCAATATTCATCTATAATATCACCAGCAACTTCCTCTCTTAGTTTACTACCCTCATAAATGTACATTTTCTGATTATCGGTGAATTCACCGATAATTTCGCTATCTATCGAATTCTCTCTTAGAATCCTCACAGCATCATATGCATGTTTTCTATCTAAGGCAACTATCAACGTTCCACTGCTTATTAATCTTAAAGGATCAACATTAAATATTTCAGCTAGTTCTTTGGTTTCCTTCCTAACGATTACTTTTTTTCTATCAATTTTGAATCCTAATCCCGATGCCATGGCCACTTCATAAATAGCGTTTAATAGTCCTCCTTCTGTGGCATCGTGCATAGCATGGATACCGTTTATATCAAGATTACTGACTAGAACTCTGACCTCGGGAAGGATGCTTATATACTCTTTGTATCTTAGGGCCCTTTTTATTAATTCTTCGTTACATTTATGTGGCGTGCATAGCTCACTCGCTAACAAAAGGGTCCCTTCTATACCTGCTCCTTTTGTCATTAATATTAGGTCCCCTGGTTTTGCTCCAGAGCTACTTATAAACTTGCCAGGGATCATTGGGATTCCCATCATGAAACCCGCTATTATTGCCTCACTAACACGGTCAGTTACTTCAGTGTGGCCGCCAATTAAATTTGCGTTTATTTCTTTTAGGGCTTCAAGTATTCCCTGCATTGTTTCTTCTATCTTGTTTTCATCGGTGTTTTTTGGGAACATTAAAATCGTAGTGAACCATTTGGGCTTAGCCGCGTGAACCGCTATATCGTTTGCATTTACGTGCACACTTAACCAACCAGCATATTTTGTTGCCCCCGTTATTGGGTCCGCCGCGCTTATTATCAAATTCGAATCTGTTTTAACAACTGATCCGTCTTCTCCATATTTTGGTGGAAGCAGAACAGATTTATCGGTCGTAATTTTTTCTAGTACTTTTGATGTTAAAACTTTTCTAGGCAATTTCCCAAGCGGTAATTTCATTTGGACTCACCTCTTTTGAAATCCTCCCATCTTTCAATAATATTATCCTGTCGGTTTCTTTGGCGACTTCTAAGTCGTGTGTTGCTATTATTAAAATCTTTCTCTTCTTATTGGCTATTTTCTTTAACAGTCCTACAATTTTTTTGCCCGTCTTTGAATCAAGATTTCCCGTGGGTTCATCCGCGATCACGATTTTTGGGTCATTTATGAGCGCTCTTGCTATTGCTACTCTTTGTTGCTCTCCACCGCTTAATTCTCCTGGTTTATGATAGATTCTATCTCCAAGACCAACCTCCTCTAAGAGTGACTTTGCTTTTTCTTTTAGACCTTTAGGCTTTATGGGAAGAAGGGGTAACATGACATTCTCAAGCGCTGTTAAGGTTGGAACGAGATAAAAAAATTGGAAAACAAAACCAATGTTTTTTCTCCTAAACTTTGCTAATTCCCTCTCACTCATCCTTGTTATATTCACCCCAAATTCTATTATTTCTCCACTTGTAGGTTTGTCAAGGGCGCCTATTAGATGGAGTAACGTTGATTTCCCCGAACCTGATGGACCCATTACTGAGAGTATTTCTCCTTCCCTCACTTCTAATGTAACATCATCTAAAGCTTTTATACTAGTTTTACCAATGTGATAGACCTTTGAAACTTTTTTTACCATAATGGCGCCCATATTCATCACTCCCTTAAGCTTTCAATTGGGGATATTCTCATAGCACTGTAAGCAGGAGGCAAACCAGCAATTACGGATATTAGGATACCTGCTAAAAATGGTTGGAACAAGAAATTTGGATCTAGTGTTAACCTTAAGTGTAACTTGAAGTACTCTGTTGCAAATTGAACACTCCAAACACCTAGTGCGATCCCAATAACTGTGCCGATTAAACCCATTATCAAGGACTCGAAAAGTATTTCAATTATCACTTCTAAATTGCTCCATCCTGTGGCTTTAAGAATACCGATCTCTTTTTTTCTTTCAGATACATTCATGAACACTGTGTTAAGCACACCTAGAACTCCAATTACGACTCCAAGTCCACCAATTAATAAGGTGAACTTCTCAACATTGCTAAGAATATAAGATGCTCTCTTAGCTAAATCCTTCTCCATTATAATATCCACATTCGGGTACTTGTTTTCAATATATGCAACAAAACTACTTGTCTCTCTAGGGTCCTTCAATTTAACTATAAATGAGGAAACCGTATTGTTAAGGTCCCTAAATCTGTCAATTCTGGCGATATCCTTTATTGATGCTAGTGCTAGAAAATCCGTCACTCCCCCTATCTTGAATATGTTAATTACTGTTAAGGATACATTTCTGGGATAAACCCCAAGTTTCACTTTATCCCCAACTTTTAAACCAAGCATATTCGCCATGCTTTCTCCGACAACTATCCATCCCGTTTCGTTATCACTAGGCGGACTTCTATGACTCCAATCTGCTTGCGACAAGTAACCACCTGTTATTATTTCTCTCTCTGGGTATACGCCTATCACAACCATTGATGTGAGAGAAAACGAAGTTCCATTAACGTACCATATCTGTGGCGAAATTCCAACAAGCTTACCAGTGAATACTTTCTCCAGATCGTACTCTATTGACCTATTCAATACGGACATAACAGGCGTAGGAACCCCCTTCTGTTGGATAAATATTGCTCCTTGAAGGTAAGTGATGGATGTTTGGATTTCTTTCTGGAAGGAGTATGATGCTATACCTATTGATGTGTACAGCAATATGCCTAAGATTATTCCAAATATTGAGAGAATCGTTCTCAGTTTTTTCCTAAAAGTGTTTTTAGCCGCCAATTTAAAGAGAGATGTTAGAGATAACATTTAGGACTCACCATTCGAGGACTCCTTTTTCCATAAGGGAGGGTAAATGTCCCTAGGCATAAGAACGCGTGTATCCCTCGTGATTTTTCCCTTTTCCATTTTAAGTATCTTCTCTGCGCTTAAGTCCGTTATACCTAGAGCAACTAATTCACCCTTCAAAGTATAAATAGCAACAATGTCACCTGGCTTTATGTCCATCGTTAATGCAACTACTCCCGGAGCATACAGTGGCGCTCCATAGGTAATCGCCCCCACCGCTCCATCATTAATTATTATCCTTGGTAAATGCAGAACGCCAGCCTCAGCGGGTAAAATCACTCTTCTAATGTATTTTTCGTTCTTTTCTTCTTGGTAAAAGTACCATGCATCCACGAGGTCTTGAAGAGTTGATAAGGTTTCATCCTCCGTGAAACCCCCGCTTTTAATTCTTCTTAGCTCGTACATGTGAGCCCCAACACCGGTGACGTCTCCTATATCAGTTGCTAGTTTTCTCATATATGTTCCAGCCTGACACATGACTTGAACCAAAACATACCTATCTTTTCTCTCTAGGTATTCAAGTTTGTGTATTTTCCTTATACGTGTTCGCCTTACTACCGCTGATTTTACTGGCGGTCTCTGGTAGATTTCTCCCTCAAACTCCTTGAAAACTTTTTTTAGCTCCTCATCACTTATTTCACCGTGGAATTTTATGACCATAACGTACTCTTTGTTTCCCCCTAACCATGTTCTAGCAATAGGTGTGGCTCTGTTAAGTGCTATTGGCAATACTCCCGTTACCTTTGGGTCTAAGGTCCCTCCATGAGCTACTTTATCTAATCCTAAGAACTTTTTTATAAATGCGGAAACTTCGTGACTACTTAGGTTAGATGGTTTGTCAATGTTAATGACTCCGAAATCGAGCAGTTCTTCAACTGTTCTCTCTGTAGGTTTCTTACCCCACTTGGGATTAGTCTCAATTTCGTTTGATTTGAATTCTAGGTCCTCTCTCTCAAATGGGAAGTTCTCTGGTATTACTGGCAATTCATCCACCTATCTCCGATAACATTTAATTAAACTATAATTGAGTTTTTTCACTTGTTAAATCTTTATTTAAGGCTTCCAATATAGAGTTCTTGTCTTCCTTTATTATATTCAGTATCATTTTAGTATAAGTTCTCTCAACGTATTTTAACCTCTGCACTTCCTTTATAAATCGATCTAACTCAAACCTATCTCTAAATAAGGCTATAACAGAAACATCGTAGTCTCCCGTGATATCATAAACCGCTATTACGTTTGGATATTTTGCGATTGCCTCTTCAACTTCTCGCAGCCTTCCCTTAGAAACCCTAATATCAATTATCACAGGAAGAAGAAACCCAAGTTTTGTTGGTTCTAACTCAACTGTATACTTTCTAATAACTCCTCTATTTTCTAGTTTTTCCACTCGATTTATAACACTTGTTATGGATAAACCTACTTCCCTTGACAACTTCCTAAGTGATAAACGTGAATCCGCAGCGAGTGCCCTTAATATCTTGATATCTTTATCATCAATAGTTGACAAATTTAACTCCCCGTATAAACAGTATAAATAATAACCAGAACAATTGACACAAAAACTTTTGTAATTATGTTATAATTGTTACCTTTTTTCTTAATAATATTAATATTTGCTCTAGAATTTTATTTAAGAATATAACCATATTTGGCGATGAACATGGACGGCAAAGACATATTAAATACCCTCACGGAGAACAATATAAAGTACATTAACGTTTGTGTGATAGATTTACTTGGTAACCCACGTTGCATGTTACTCACAGTAAAAGAACTAAGACCGGAAGACTTCGAATATGGATTGGGCTTCGATGGGTCTTCAATAATAGGCTATGTTGGAATAAACGAATCCGATCTCGTAGCAAAACCAGATCCAAGAACGCTGGTGTTCGACGGCATATCCGGTGTTGACAAAATCGCATACATATTATCGTTTGTTTACACTCCAGAAGAGAAGCCACTAACGAAGGATCCAAGGAACATCGTTAAGAGATTCATGGGATCATTATCACGTGAAGGCAAATTAGCTTATGTTGCACCCGAAATGGAGTTTTTCTTGTATGAGGAATTCAACCCGAAGGAGGTTTCAGTTGAGTATTCAACGGGCCACTATACATTTCGTTTTTCGAGTAGAGAAACTGTTGTTGGAAAAGGATACCATGTTGGTCCAAAAAAAGGGTATTTTGCTGTTCCTCCTGGAGACAAAACTTTAGAGTTCCGTAAACTGTTATCCGATGAACTACAGAGAATCGGGATTCCAATAGTTAAAAGTCATCATGAAGTAGCTTCAATGAGCCAAATCGAAATAAACCTAAAACACTCTGATCTCCTGACCACCGCCGATAGAGTGATTTATTTAAAACTATACGCTAGGATACTTGCTGAGCGGTTTGGTTATAGAGCTACATTCATGCCAAAACCCATCAGAGGTGACAACGGCAGCGGAATGCATGTTCACTTAAGTATTTGGAATACGGAAGAGAAGAACCTATTTTACGATGAAAAAGACGAATATGCAGAGTTAAGTGACTTCGCGAAACATTTTATTGGTGGAATCCTCTCACATGCGCCCGCTTTAGCCGCTATTGTCGCCCCAACTGTGAACTCATATAAACGCTTGGTAATGGGATATGAGGCACCTGTGTTTATAGCGTGGAGTAAATCCAACAGATCTGCTCTAATAAGAATACCATATTACAAGAGGGGTGACGTTAAAGGAAAAAGGATAGAAGTACGGTTCCCTGACCCAATGGCAAATCCCTATTTCACATTTGTCTCCCTTGTAGCTTGTGGACTAGATGGTGTTAGAAAGAAAATTAATCCAGGTGACCCTCTTGACGTTGATCTCTATGAGTTGCCAAAGAAGCTTAAGAGCGAAATTAAAAGATTACCTAGGGACCTTTGGGAAGCATTAGAACATTTAGAGTCAAATAGTGTCATAAAAGATGCCTTAGGCAAGGATACCGTGGAAGCGTTTTTGGAGATAAAGAGATCAGAGTTCATTGATTATGCAAACCAGATAACTCTGTGGGAATATCTTTCATATCTAAACCACTAATTAATGATTTATCGAAACGCACTAATTTTTCTTTTTATTTAAGACTTTTATATACTGTTTCAAGGCTCAATTATTAAGAATATTCAAATGTTTATTTATTATTGTAGCAAACTCTATAAATTTGGTGTTGAAAATGAAGAAGGCTCTCGTTTTAATTAAAGTAGAACCTGGTAAAGAAGAAAGCGTATTCAACGAAATGACTAAAAAAGAGTTTGTAGTAGACGCGAAGATAGTCTTCGGAGACTACGATGTTGTTGTGACTATTACTTATGAAAAAGAACAAGACTTAGAATCCCTCATTCTTAACAATATCGGAACCGTTGACGGGGTTAAGTCTACAATGACTTTAATTATTGCAAAAGAGCAAGGAAAGGAATAAATTTTTTTAAGATTTTCTTCGCATATATACAATATTTTTTTAATTAAAACCATGCAATATTGTATTTTGAGGAGCGGGGCAAATAAAAAAAGACATTCAAAATCACATAAATTAAAAACCTGAAAACTCCCGAGGATTGAAAAAAATTTTAACATTACAAAGGACAGAGATTTAATAGTTTCCAATAATTTTTAGCCTTTAAGCCCGTCGGCGATAATGGGGCACAATTAACAACTAAAAAATAATATTAAAACATTGGGCGAAAACGGGGCTAGCCCAAACGCTCCTCATTCTCAAATAAACAAATCCTTTAGTTCATCATTAATTACTTTCTTCTGTGTTTTGAGCTTTTCTCTTATGGTTTTCAAAATTTTCTTATCCATTTTCGGTATTCTCCCGAATAAACCACCTATTGTCGATAAAATTAAACTTTTTTCTATTTCATCCCTATGTGCAGAGTAAAAGTCTTCTGTTATTACGTAAAATCCTCTTTTCTTACCTATTTCGTTTACTCTAATGTCTACGTCTAGTTTGAAGTTTAATGCTATACTCGTTGCTATCTCTAATGCCCAATCATATTTTTTACCACTCATGAAGTATACTGGTTCTCCCTGTTTTATTGCTGTTAAAACATATGCCAAGGCGTCGGTTCCAAAAAGCTGGTTTATTTCCTCTATACTGAGAACTTGAATCAAAACTGGTTCTTCTATTTTTTGGGCTAATACGACAGTTTGCTTTACGGTTTGTATGCTTATTACTTCCCCCTTTCTATTTAGGTACACTAATATTGTATGAGGCGGGTCCCCGTGGACTATTGTTAGTGTTATGGGCTCCTTACTTGTGTTCAATTTTACTTTTGATAAGTCAACAATTAATCTTTTACCACAAACTGGGCATTTAATTGTTATAGTCTTCTCATAGGGGGCCATTTAACCCACCTTCATAAGCTCTCTTAAATATTTTTTCGAGGTCTTCGGGCGATGTCATTACTGGGTTAAAAGCTACATCGGGATCCTCATATGCATTGTTAATCAAAACGTCTAACTCTCTTAGATAATCTTCTTTCTTTACGCCTAGCTCTTTAACTGTAAGAGGTGCTTCAACGCTTTTATAAAGCTCAACTAGTTTAGATACGAAACCCTCAAAGAGCAAGTCTATGTTTGAGCCAGATACTCCTATTACCTTACCTAGCATAGCGTATTTTCTCTTAACTTCTTCATCCTTAGAGTTGAATAATATCACGTACGGTAAAAACACACCAACTGAAAAACCGTGAGGGATCCCAAATATTGGCCCAAAAGAGTGCCCCAATGCGTGAGCTAACCCTAAACCACTATTGCTAAACGCCATGCCAGCCAAGGTTGCAGCTGTATGCATCTTCTCCCTAGCATCTATGTTTGAACCATCCCTATACGCCCTGGGAAGCCATGCAAATATTAGCTCAAGCGCTTTCTCCGCCAGAGCGTCTGTAAACGGATTAGCGTTTATTGACACGTAAGCTTCAATTGCGTGAGTTAGTGCATCGATCCCAGTACTGGCTGTAAGTTTTTTAGGCATCGTGCTCGAGAACATTGGGTCAACGACAGAGTAATATGGAACTAACTCATAGTTACCCACGGCGATTTTCTTTTTTTCTTCTTTTTTTGTAAGCACTACTGCAAATGTTACCTCTGATCCTGTACCACTGGTTGTTGGAATTGAAACCAATTTTGCTTTTTCTCCAAGACCTAACCATTCAAACGGTCCCAGTTCTTCAAGATTGTAGTTTGGTTTCTCGTATAGTAGCCATATGGATTTCGCCGCGTCTATTACTGATCCTCCTCCAATGCTTATTATCAAGCTCGGTTTTAATTCTTGGGCTATTTTTGCTCCCTCTTCCACTGTCTCGAAGCTTGGCTCCGGTTCAACTTTGTCGAAAATGTACCATTTAACACCAAGTGAGTCTAATAGTTCTGTTACTTTTTCTACTAGTCCAAGGTCTTTAATTATCTTATCTGTTACTATTAAAACTGTTTTGGGTTTAATATCGTTGAGCACTTCTTGGAATTCACCAAATGAATCTCTCCCAACGAATAACATTCTTGGAAGTGAGATTATTGGCATAGGTCTCACTCATTCTTCATCCAAAAACTTTGTGGGAACCTGTTGAACTGCTTTTAACAGCGCTATGGCGGCATTTGTGTATCTGAGGATTTTTGCGAGATTACCTTGAACCTTGAGTTTCCTTGTCATCATCCCCCTAACAGGGTTTAACTCTCCCTTTAGTACTTTCTTCCAGTTCTCATATGTTGCTGTTATTGTGAATGTTGCTTTGAAGTTGTCAGGGTCTTCAACAAATTTATATCCACGGCTTTTACCATGCCACAAATCCAACCAAAAACCTATTTTTTCTTTGCCATTAAGTTTTTCTTTTACTTTCTCTGGCAGATCTGTCGCTACGAATAATATGTCTCCTTCCCATGTCTTGGCTGCTTTTTCATAGTCTTCTGATTTATTGATGAACTCGTGGGCTGATTTTACCCACTCTTCGGTGAGAAAATATTTTATTTCTTCATTCATTTTCATCACTCTTTTTCGTAGAACCAAGAATTAACGGTTTATTCATTAGTTTTAGG
>JAGSHR010000141.1 GCA_029855985.1 Candidatus Njordarchaeota archaeon | reverse complement strand
GTCTACGTAAACCTAGAAAAACAGTATCACCAAGCACAAACAATAATCATTCAGCTCACAGTTACAAGAGTGCATGTCAATGCATATGCACAACCAGCAAACATGACTGTAACATGGGGAGAAACTGGTCAATCAACAATAACTTACAATAGGCAAAGAGATAACGAACCAATGCAAGCAGACGTCGTATTAACAACATTAACAGACATAACACACTCCAAAGAGATCAACACAGACGCCATAACAATAACTTACACAAACGAAAAATACATTGTGACAATTGACACCACCAAGCTAAACTCCTCGACGCTCTACAAGCTAACAATTAACCTCATTAAAGACAAGTATGAACCAGTGTCTATAGAGATTTACATAAGTGTTGACCCAAGAGCATTCAACGTAGCATTACTACCCGATAGCGCAGAAGCAGTATGGGGTGACAAAGCGAACTACACACTAATGATACAGGATAGATCAACGGGCGAGGGAATCACCGACGCAAACCTACAATTCACGGGTGACGAAGAAGTACTAAACGCTATCACATACACCCACGATGAAAACGGAACATACCACATCACAATAGACACAACAAAGATAAACAAGACTCAAAGATTCCTAGTAACTGTAGCAATAAGCAAGACCCACTACTCAACGGTAGAAAGACAGTTCTACTTAACAGTAAACCCGGTTGAAATAGAGGTAACAATAACAGGACAAGAAAACGTCCAACTAAACCCAATAACAGCAGGCATGACAAGCTACGAAGCAGGAGTATTCGACAAATCAAGAGGCGGCATCCCAGTTACACAAGCAGATGTCTACCTACAAATACAAAAAGGAGGAAAAACAATCTACGAAGCCAAAATGTCACCGATAAGCAACAGACCAGGATACTACATGGCAACAGTTGATTGGACAAACATTCCAGGATTCACACCAGGAGAAACATACGGAGTAACAGTATCAATAAAGTCCCTATCAATAAACGGAGTTGCAATACCTGTAAACAAAGTCGACACTTCAGTCACTGGAACAACAAGCACAGCGGTTGACTATCTCGGCGGACACACAGAGTTACCAGGTATGGGTAGAGTTCCAGCGCTAATAGCATACCCCGTAATTGCAGTCATTTTGATAGTTGGTTCAATCGTAGCATACAAAGTCATCATGTACATGAGGCTACCAGAGGAAGTTAAAGAGATCGACAAGTTAATCAAACTAATAGAGAAAGGAGAACTAGAGTACGAGGCGCCATCAAGAGAAGATGTTGTCAGAAGTCTCCTAGAAGAAGAATTAGGAGCCAAATAAAACTAACCATAAAATCATTTTTCTATCTTTTTTGTTTTTTCTAGCCTACTTAGGTGGTTTTACGGAATTATTTCGACTTCTATGAACAATTTAATGTTTTACTGTGAGGCTCTCTGTTCTTCTTCTTTTCCTCGTGAATTTGGGGATCTACTAAGGGATCAGATACAAAAATTTAAGATAAGTCATGAATTTTTTGGAGGATCATCTTCTGTTGAATCAATTCAATGTATCTTAATGCATCTTTGTGTCTGTTTAAAGAGCTATTTTGAACGCTTATATTTATTGGGGGGTAATAAATATTTTAGGTGGAGGACAATGGTTGAAAAGATTAATTTCATACAAAAGCAAATCGAACAGCTAATACGAGTTTTAATACCCTCTCACCCTATTGATATTGGCAAGTTCACAACAAAGACTTTAGAAGATCTTATTAAAAGTGTTAAGAATGAAATTGGTTTTGATTTCGAGGAAGTTAGAGTTTATCCTGGGGCCCAACCAAAAGAGTCCTCGGATATTGAGCTTATAAAAAATGGAGAAATTGTTGCAAAAATAAACTTGAAAACTGCTGTTTCAGGAGATATAAAAGTAGCGTTAAGAAAATTAGCTAAATCTATTAAGGGCAAAGAGATAGGTGCAGTAGCATTCTTTGCCTTATTCTATAAGGATAATGATAACGTGGATGTAAAGATGGTGATCGCGCTTATTCCTGGGGAAACATTTGATTATTATGAGATTCCCGACATATACTCTGCTATTCAAGCAAAGATAGATGAAAAAATTCGCAAGGAGAGATATGTGAAAGTGGAAACGCTTGCTGTTAACGAGGCAATAGAATTTCTAAGAGCTTATGAATCAATAATAACTAGAGAAATGGTTGAAAAATCAAAGGAAGAAATACGGATGTTTAGGATGGAGATTAAAGAAGTAAAAGAGGAGACGAAAAAAGTTAGAATGGAGATTAAAGAAATAAAAGAGGAAATGCGAAGTAATAATGAAAATCTCATGAAGATTTATGGAGTCCTTAGAGAAATTTTGAAGCATATTAAGGGGGGAGAAGAAAGGAATTGAGATGGATTTCCTTTAATTTTCAATATAAGTTGTGTTAGTGTATTTATTTGCCCTAGATTTCTTCTACGTTTTATTGGTGATGTTTTAAGGGTTAATTCTTCAACATATTTCAATTTTCCCGAGATATATTGAAATATTTTTAAATATTTTCTTGTATATTATATTATTAGAGGGATATTCCCTCTTCGATAGAAAAATCGTTAATATTTTTTTAGTGATGGTGATTACATGTTTGAAATATTTCAAATTGATGTTTCAACTTTTCCATGGTTGGACATCTTTTGGGGTCTGTTTATCTCTGGTATACTTCTAACGTTACTGTCCTTGTT